>NZ_JAMXLV010000023.1 GCF_024054535.1 Thermococcus alcaliphilus
ACTGGAAAAGAGTTCATAGGTTTGTTTTTCTGTTTGCTTTTTGGTATAATTTTGTCAGAATTCATTCTAGGTTTGGTGGACCTCCGGGTGATGTTACTGAATGGCTTCAGGAGGTGATACCCCAGTTATCCTAACAGTATCCCTTTCGCTTTAGAAAACTCCCGCCATCTTTGTAAAATTTATTAAGGCTCTCGTAAATGAAGTTATTTATCCTCTCCTTATCTCCTATAAGCACTACCAAATCTATCAGCTTTCCTTTTGATATCTCCTCTTTAACGAGCACATATACCATAAAATTCACCTAATAACTTTTTGGTCCTTACTCTATTGTGTAGTTTCTTCAAATATAAATAATTTTCTTTTGAATTTTTAAGGGAATTGGTTTATTGGCTTTCACAAGTCTAATTGATCATCGCTTATACGCCCATTTTAGCAAAGGAGGTGTTGATATAGTTGTTACAAATACCATGAATATTGCTATGGTCAATGCCTCCGGCCCAATAACTCCACTTGAAAGTGCTATAGTCAGCATAGCGAGCTCAACTCCAAGCCTCGGGATCATTCCAATGCCAATTCTCAAAGATGCTTTAAGATCAAAGCCCGCCAAATATGCCCCCATGCCGCATCCTGCTACTTTGCTTGCTATTGCCATAGCAGTGTAGAGAACTGCAAAGAAGCTTGCGTGGAGTATGTAGCTTAGTTCGATTCTCATACCAACTTCAACAAAGAAGAGAGGTATGAACAAAGAATAGCCCAAAATACTTACATGATCCTCAACCTGTTTTCTGTAGCTTGTCTGTCCTATGGTGAGTCCCACCATATACGCCCCTAGGATAGAAGCTAGGTTTAGATGTTCAGCCATATACGCAAAGAGTATCAAAAACACAATCGCAAATGCCGTTGTTGACTCGGGCAAATCTATGCGTGAGATTCTCTTAAAAGCCTTTTCCGCAAATATGGGGCCAAGGTAAAGGAATATCGCCAGAAAACCGCTGACTTCTATAATAATCTCCATAATAGTTCTGTAGTCTATGCTGCCTTCACGTAAGAGTGAGATAATCACAGTAAGAACGAGAATCCCAAGGACGTCATCAACAACCGCAGCTGCCAAGATAGTTGTACCCTCTTTCGTTCTAAGCCTTCTAAGTTCCATTAAGACCCTTACAGTTATGCTAACGCTTGTTGGGGTCATTATTGCACCGTAAAGCAAAGCCTCATGAAACTCTACAAATGGATATGCCGCTAGGAACCCTAATATGAATGCAAAGAGAACTCCAACTCCAGCAACAAAGATGCTTGGCTTTCCGACTCGTCTAAATTCTTGCAGATCACTTTCTATACCCGCAAGGAATAGAAGTAAGAGGACTCCAAGGTTTGAAAACTCTCTAATTATCTCGTTGCTCTCCGCAAAAACCCCTATAATCAGCCCGCCAAGAATCTGACCGAGAACAACTGGTTGCCCAAGTTTTTCAAATACCCATCCGAGGAGCTTTGCGGTAGCCAACATCAGTGCCAACATAATGAGCGTTTCCATGCTACTCCCTCGAGAACACCCACTTCAAGAGTGGGGGAGTTATAAACGTTGTCAATATAACCATCGTAACTGGAATCGAGAATATTCCTTTGTCAAAAACACCCTCGGTAAGGGCAACGTTAGCCATAATCAGTGCAACCTCCATTCTTGGAATCATTCCGACTCCAACTCTGAGGGCCTCTTTAGGTTTAAACTTGGCTATTAATGCGCCTACTCCACATCCTATGATCTTTCCTATTATGGCAATTATTGAATACAGAATTGCAAACATTCCTGCATGCAGGAGAATCCCGATGTCAGTTTTTATTCCGATTCCCACAAGAAAAACAGGAACGAAGAGAGAGTACGAGAGGGTTATCATTCTATCGCTTATTCTCTTTGCCTCATCTGTTTGTGCTATCAATACCCCCGCCAAATACGCCCCAGTTATCCCTGCTATCCTGAACTGCTCGGCTATATATGCAAAAATAAGGGTTAAGGCAAGGGCGAATGCCGTTAAGGTTTCCGGTAAATCGATCCTTTCTGAAAGTAACAGAACTTCCTTAACAACAGGTCTTCCAACAAGCCAGCTCACTATAAAGAACACTGCTATCTCACCAACTAAAATTCCCAAGTCTTCTATGTAAACATGTCCCTTCCTGTGCATGGCAATTAGGGTTGTGAGTACTATAATCCCAAGGACATCATCAACGACAGCACTAGCTAAAATGGCTGTTCCTTCCTTTGTGCGGAGCCTTTTCATTTCCATCAATATACTTGCGGTTAACCCAACACTTGTAGCTGTTAAAACCCCACCTAGGAACAGAGCTTCAGTTCTTCCATATCCGAACCATTCTGATAGGTAATAACCCATCACAAAAGGAACAATAACACCGCCGAGGGCGATAAGAAAAGCAGGCACCCCAACGCTCTTGAATTCTTCAACATCTGTTTCAAGGCCAGCAAGAAAGAGTAGCAAAACCACTCCCATCTCGCTTATTAAGTGAACCCCTTCCGAATAACTCACTATGTTTAGAATAGAGGGACCAATAAGCATTCCTCCAATAAGCTGGCCAAGAGCCCCCGGCATTTTGACTTTCGTTGCCAAATATCCAAACAGTTTAGCAACTATCAGGATCACTGCGAGTTCAAGGAACACGTCCATGCTTTCATCTCCCGCTGATTAAAGCGCAACAATCCTAATAAGTCGGATTATGTCCTTAACTTCCAGCAAGCCATGAACTTTTTTCTTATCGTCTATGACTGGCAGATGATGCTTCCCAGTCTCCGTCATGAGCTTAATAGCGTGCCCAAGGTTGTCATCTACATGAATGGTTATGGGCTTCGTCACCATTATGTCCTCTACCCTGGAGGCGCGGGTTAAAGTGTATTTTTTCAGCAGGCCTAGACCAACGACTGAATATCTTCTCGGTGTTGTAAAAAAGTGCAGAAGGTCTTTCATCGTTATAAACCCTAGGAGTTTCCCATCTTCGTCAACAACTACTGCAGAAGTTTCTTCGCTTGTGAACCTGCCGATTAGAACTGTTAGAGGATCCTCAGGATGAACTGTTAAAAATTCTCTGTCCATAACAAGCTTGACCGGAACTTTAGAGATGTACCTGATGTTGTGGCTTAGTTCCTCTTTTCTTTGAAGCATCATATGGCGCTTTTTACCGACGATTATTGATATCTTTTTATTTTTCGCGTCTTTGGGTTTGCTTGGGAAAGGGTCGTTCACATTTACCCCCTATAATTTTTGTTCACTTTCCACTTAAAATTTTCTCCTAGCTGTAAAGCAGAATCTCTCCACGTGGTTGATATATACATATACAAAGCAAAAATCCAGAGGGAAAAAGCTCTTCTTAACCTTGTATCAGGCAAAAGTTTATAAAGTGGTTATACCCAAATATCGGTAAGGGAAATATGAATTTTGATGAAAGGTTTGATGTTGTTATAATAGGTGCAGGTCCAGCAGGCCTTTTTGCGGCTTACGAGCTTGCAGAAAAAAGCGATTTGAAAATTGCAATTTTTGATGAAGGTGGAGACATAGACCAGAGAACATGCCCAATGGACGAACTCGGCTACTGCATTGAGTGCAAGCCCTGTCATATAATGAGCGGTGTCGGAGGAGCTGGCGGCCTTAGTGATGGAACAATAAATCTAAGACCTGATATTGGAGGAAACTTGACTGACCTTACAAAAGATGAAAACTATTCTTGGCAGCTTGTATGGGAAGTCGACCAGATTTTCATAAGGCATGGTGCGCCCAAGGGAGTTTACAAGGGGAATGAAGACGAAATCAGGGAATGGGAAAGAAGAGCCGCTCAGGCAGGGGTAAAATTCATACCAATAATTCAACGCCATATCGGCTCGGATCATACAAAAGAAGTCATAAAAAGCATTAAAGACTACTTAGAAGCCAAAGGAGTGAAATTTGTCTTATGGACAAAGGTTGAGAAGTTTAGGAAGGGAGAAATCACAGCGAAGAAGGGAAGGGACAAATTCACGGTAAAGTCCAAATACATAATAGTCGCTCCCGGTAGGGGAGGGGCGGAGTGGTTCCATGATGTTGCCCAAAAAATTGGACTAAAAGCCAGACACGGCCCAATAGATGTGGGTGTTAGGGTGGAAGTACCTGCCATAATAATGGAGCCCATAACAAGGATAAACCACGACCCGAAGTTCCACATATACACAGACACATACGATGATTTTGTAAGGACTTTTTGCACCAATCCAAACGGCTTTGTTGTCGAAGAAAAATATGACGGCTACGTTGGTGTAAACGGCCACTCCATGAGGGACAAAAAGAGCAACAATACAAACTTTGCGTTTCTCACAAGGATAGAGCTAACCGAGCCGGTTGAGGATACAACAGCATACGGCAAAAGCATAGCCCAGCTTGCCACGACCATTGGAGGGGGGAGGCCAATACTCCAAAGACTCGGAGACTTGAGAAGGGGGAGAAGGAGCACATGGGGCAGAATTAGGAAGAGTGACGTTGAGCCGACACTGAAGCATGTAACGCCCGGAGATATAGCAATGGCATTGCCCCACAGAGTTGTGACAAACATAATTGAGGGACTTGAGAAGCTTGATAAGGTAATCCCCGGTGTTGCGAGCGACCACACCTTGCTCTACGCACCGGAGATAAAGTACTATGCAATGCAGGTTGAGGTTAATGAGCTCCTTGAAACCAGCATAGAGAACATATTCGCAGCAGGGGATGGGGCTGGGTTGAGCAGGGATATAGTTAATGCGGCAGCCACGGGCATTTTGGCAGCGAGAGGAATATTGATCAAGGAGGGCTTATACACGGAGAAGGACTTCAAAAAACCGGGCAACTGGAAGAAAGTTGTTGAAAGTTTGGAGGCATGAAGGCAAAGATTTAAATTTATCCCTCTTTTTCTCATTTTGGTGAGAGGATGAGGTGCAAGGTTTGTGGAGAGAGGGCGTTTATAAAACTCCATTATCCGAAAATGTATCTTTGCGCTGATCACTTTGTGGAATATTTTGAGAGGAAAGTCAAGAGGACAATTGAGAAATACAAACTGCTCAGGCCGTATGAAAAAGTTCTTGTGGTCATTAGCGGAGGGAAAGACTCTGCCGTTACAGCTTACGTTCTAAAGAAGCTCGGCTACAATGTGGAATGCCTCCATATAAACCTTGGCATAGGGGAATACTCGGAAAAAAGCGAAAAATATGCAAGAGAGCAGTGTAAGCTTATAGGGGCTCCGCTTCACGTGATTAACGTCAGGGAACTTCTCGGAAAGGGCATTGGCGAGGTAAGGACTAGGAGACCAACCTGCTCTTACTGCGGCCTTACGAAGAGGTATCTCTTCAACAAGTTTGCCTACGACAACGGCTTTGATGTCATTGCAACGGGGCATAACCTGGATGATGAGGCGAGCTTTATCTTCTCCAACCTCATGAACTGGAACACAGAGTATCTGGCAAAGCAGGGACCTCTTTTACCGGGGGAGGGGAAGTTTGTAAGAAAGGTCAAGCCCCTTTACGAGCTCACCGAGAGGGAAGTAGTGGCTTATGCCCTTGCAGTCGGATTGGAGTATATAATCGATGAATGCCCCCACGCAAGAGGGGCTACAACAATAGAGTACAAGCAAATTTTAAATGAGCTTGAAGAAAAAAGGCCTGGTACTAAGATAAACTTCGTCAAGGGCTACCTGAGGAAAAGACACTTATTTGAGGCTGAGCTTAAGGAGATAGAGCTCAAGGAATGCAAGGTCTGTGGAATGCCCACCCAGGGGGAAAAATGCTCATTCTGCAGATTCTGGGGCTTGGAAGAGCCTATCAACCTTAGGATAGTAAATACCGATGAAGAAACTTTCGGGCCCTGAGGGGGGTGATGAGGGCCTTCCTATCTGAGGAATAAAGTTAAAAAAGAGAGATTCAGAGCTCCCTAAACTTTATTGTGAACTCTAATTCCTTTTCTATTGGGAAGAGCATGGTATAGCTTACTCCCTGCTGTATGAAGTCCCATCCAGCCTCACTCTGGCTGAGCGTTTTTATCGGGAACTTCCAAATTTTTGCTTCTCTATCGAGTTCTATCCTAACTTTTCCTATGCCGTATGGGTCATTCACTTCAAACTCTTTTGTCCCAAACTCTTCTGGCTTTTCCATGACGCTGTGTACTGCTAGGTTAATCTCAACTCCGAAAAGGGCTTTATATGGTTTTTCAAGCGAGACTCTGTATTTTGCAATGAAGCCGTCTTCCGTTAGCTCTATCTTCTTCTCCACTCTTGCAGGAATCTTCTCTTCTGGATAAACTCCTCCTTCGCGCCACAGCTTTACTCCGTTTTCTATCATTTCATACTCGTAGGGCTGATTTACAAAGTCACCGAGCTCGCGATACTTTACAAGGCGATAGTTGTCGAGGGTTTCCTCTGGTTTGATGAAGTGGTCTTGTAGGATAGCCCTCAGCTGCCAGTCATAGGCAAGCTCCCTCCTTATCTCTTCTGGAATTTGCTTTCCAAGCTCGTGTATGCTTGCAACACCTTCTTCGCTTTCCTCTTCTGGCGTAGCGGCTTCTGGAACTTCATGGTAGTGTTCCCATCTTCTCGGAAGAACATCATTGTAGTTCACGGCCTTTCTCTTGGAGCTTAGTTCAAAAATGCTGCCCCCATAATGGGGCTTTATCGTGGCAATAAATCCATCGTTTTCAACCATAATCTCCGCTCTTCCATCAAAATCAACATCAAGGATTTTGTTTTCTGGCTTTAGGTATCTTTGGGCTTTTATTATGTTCTCCCACACAGTTCTTCTCAAGTGAGGCAGATAAATTCCTCCAAAGACGCCGTGCCAATATGCGTCATTGCACTGTGCTTTGAGAATGTATTTTCTAGCTTCGGGGTTATCTCTCACGGCTTTGCTTACCATGAGCATTCTTTTGTGCATAAAGTTACTCTCCGGATATTTGAAGAAGAAGTTCTTCCATATACCGCCCCTGACAAAGACGCGGTACTTTTCAAACTTCCCCTCTTCCTTTAGCTGTTCTACAAACTCAACAAACAGCTTTGCCTGCTTTGCCGGTAGAGACCATTCGCTCATCTCAAAGTATGATGCTATTGGGAGGTACACAAGTCCTCTTGGAGTGAACTTACTTAAATACTCGCTGTAAGTCATGAGGTTAATCTTTTCGTTGCTTGTAATTGTGTCAAAGAACTCTCTAAGCCATCCTTTTTCATAGACCCATTCATAAGTGCCCGGCCATACTCCGAACTTTTCGCCGTCGTCATGGAACACAGCTACCTTTGAGGGATCATCACTTGCAAGACTCTCTAAATATTCGATGGTCTTCTTAACCGGACGGAAGGGTATCAAATAGCGCAATTTTTCATCTATTGGGAACACTGTTATGACTTCTCCACCGTCTTCCGTATAGTACGGCCAGAAGAGTTCTTCTTTGCTCAATCCAGCACTCATGAAGTGATAATCATCAACGACTACGTACTCTATTCCAGCCTCTCTAAGCGACTTTACCAGTTCCGGCTGCCATACCCTCTCTGTAAGCCACACGCCTTTTGCATCATAGCCGAGCTTTCTTGTGTAATCCTTCAGCATCTCTATCTGAACCAATCTGTCTTCTTTTGGAATGGCCGCTAATACTGGTTCATAAAATCCCGCCACAACGATCTCAAGTTGCCCCCTTTTTATGAGGGATCTAAGAAGATCAAGATAATCTGGTTTGTTTTCTTCAATCCATTCCAAAAGCGGTCCACTAAAGTGAACGTTTACTTTCATCTCTGGGAATTCCTCTAAAATCTCCATAAAAGGCCTGTAAGAGCGGTTATACGCTTCCTCAAACACCCAGCCAAAGTTACCCAGGGGCTGATGATTGTGAATGCCAAATATGAAGTTTATTCTTTCCATTCCTGCACCTCCATAAATCGTTATCACTAAGAGTGATAGTGGGAAAGATATATAAATATTTTATGCTCTCGTATCACTCCTGGTGAATATATTTGCACATTCTCAAAAGACAACCCTTCTGAACAAGTATATTGCAAACGCTACGGCGAGTTGGTTTGAAAAGTTGTCATCTGGGGGCAACTCATAAAATTCTGCCAGCATTCCCGCTAAGGCCCCTATAAAAGCATGAGGAAGGTCTATTAAAAGAAAGAGTATCAAGAAAGCGCTTAAAAAGTAGGCCAAGCTTCCTTCTACGCTTTTTCCGTTTTTAAACCTGTGTTTTCCAAAGGGTTTGCCCACTATCGCTGCAATGGCATCTCCAAGTGTTGCCACCGTTATGGCACCTATGGCTATATCCCTGGGGAAAAAGCAGACTATTATTAATGCTGCAGCTGTGAAGTATATGTGTGCCCCAATCGAGTGCCTCTCATGTTCTCTTGAAATTGCGTCCAGTTCTCGCTCTACGAGAGCTATTACTTCATCTCTGACATAAATCCCGAGTTTTCTCTTTACCTTGTCTCTTAGCTCTTCAACTATCCTAAAAGGTTCCAAGATTAGAAAGACTATTAATGCAAATGCGACAAATCCTATTGCTGCTTTTTGCCCAAATATCAAGTAGATCAATGGGACAGTAAGCCCAGTGAGGTGTAATGCTTTTCTCTTAAGTTCGCTTTTTATGCTCATTCTTTATCACCTCTAATGCCTCTCTGAGATCCTTAACTACATAATCGGCATGCTTTGGCAAGAGTGACTTGAAATAGCCTCTCCTTACGAGAATCGTCGTTGCGCCTATCTCTTTCCCTCCCCTCATGTCTGTATCGTCTCTGTCCCCCACCACATAGATTTCATTCTCCTTGGGGAACCTTTTCTTTGCAAGTATAAAATTATATGGTTCAAGCTTGCTGTGTCCTGTTTCTCCACTTATTATGAGGTGATCAAAGTATTGCTTCAAGTTGAGGTACTCCAGCTTCTTTCTCTGCCACTCAGAGGAAGAATCCGTTACTAAAACAACCTTCGCGTTCATCTCTTTTAAACCCTTTAAAAACTCAACGGCATCGGGATAAAGCTTTAAATTCGAGAAAAATGTTCTATCAACAAGTTCAAACATCTCTCTAAGATCATCTTCCGAGATTTTTTGATAGATCCTCTCCATAAAGTTCTCAACGAGTTCATCTAAATCAAGTAGATGCAGCTCTCTTGACTGCTCCAGCTCTTTGTATCTCTGGGTAAGGATGTATAGGAGTGCCCTGAACTTTCTTTTTCTAATTAAATGGGGTAAGAGCCTTAGAACGCTCCATCTTGCGGCTTCCCATGTGTTGCAGAGGGTATCATCAAGATCAACAATCACAAGCATAAGCTAACTTCCCTCCCCTTTTAATAACTTTAGCGTTAAAGCTTAAAAACTCTAAGCGTAGTTTTCCATGAGGGGCCATGAAGGGAGAGTTACTTTTACTGGCAGGGATGGGATTAATATTCATAGGTTTCATGCTGATATTCATAGGAACTTTAATGGCGGCATCATATGGGGAAGCTGATGTTGAGAGTGGGGGAGTGATAATGATTGGCCCCATCCCGATAGTCTTTGGAACGAGCAGAGGGGCCACCTTGGCAATGATACTCGCAATCTTTCTAATGCTCTTGTGGATAATAGGAGCTTTGCTGAGTAGGAGGGTATGAAGTGGAGTACATCCTCGACCTTTCCATTCTTCTGGTCTTTGCAAAGACGTTGGAGTGGCTTTTCGAAAAGAAAGAAATCCACCCTATAATTGCCCATATACTTACTGGAATGATACTTGGACCGTTTCTTCTCAACGTTATCTCTCCTTCCGAGCCGTTAAAAGTTCTATCCGAGTTTGGCCTTTTGATGATGATGCTTTATATGGGTCTCACGAGCAACTTTTCATCAATTGCCTCCAACAAAGCAAAAGCAATTTCAGTAGCTGGTTTAGGTGTTGCATTTTCATTCCTTTTTGGCTTTTCAACGGTTTACTTCTTTGGAAAGGGCTTAGCTGCTGCTATCTTTGTGGGAGTGACTTTGGGGAATACCGCAATTGAGGTGACAAGCGGGGTATTGCTGAAATCGAGGGTTAGGAAGGAAATCTCATCAATATTGATGGGAGCCGCCTTTGCCGATGACATAATGGCCGTTTATTTAATTGGTATAATAACAGCAATGACAAAAGGCGAGCTTGCACTCTTTCCCCTTGTTATCTTGACGATTAAAATAGCCATATTCATAGCAGCGGTTCTCTTGCTTTCAGAATACATTTTCAAGCGTTCTGCGAGGTTTTACAGTATATTGAGGAACCTCAATATATTCTTTACCTTCACGATAATTCTTACGTTTCTCTTGGCAATAGTGGCGGAAAGAGTTGGCTTGCACCAGATAATCGGCGCTTATCTTGCAGGTTTAACAATAAGCAGGCTCAGGGAAAGGAGGGATCCGCTTGTACTAAGCAAGATAAAGCTTAACGAACTCATTGGAGACCTGCAGGTGGTCCTTACAGAGTTCTTCATACCCCTATTCTTCATTTATGTGGGGTTAATGTTTAATCCATCCCTCAGTGAGCTCAGCATTGCTTTGATAGTCCTTCTTTACCTGGCTGCGGTTTTAGGAAAGCTTCTTGGCTGTGGATTGGGAATGAAGATGTTTGGATTCGATTGGAAATCAGCGACGCTGGTTGGCATTGGTATGGGTGGAAGAGGTAGCTTGGAGCTTGCCATATTAAAGTTCGGGATTGAAGAAGGCCTAATAGACCAGAGCCTCTTTGCCACTGTTGTCATAGTCTCGATGCTAACAGCCATAACCACTCCCCAGTTCTTCAGGCTTTATTTATCCCACATAAGAGGCGAGTAACAAAAGCTTAAATGCTATGCCGATAAGTCTAGACTGGTGGGAGCATGATTCCAAAGGAAGGGATGAGCGAAGAGGAAGTACTTGCTGAACTTGAGGAGAGGCTCAAAATCGACTTGACTTTTAATTCAGGTAAGATTTTAGGATCAATGTGCACTTACCCTCATCCGCTTGCTCAAAAGATAATTCAAAAATATATAGACAGAAACTTAGGCGATCCTGGACTGCACAAAGGGAGCAAGAAGATTGAGGAAGAAGCTGTTCAGATGCTTGGAGAACTTTTGCACCTGAAGAAAGCCTATGGCAACATAGTAAGCGGTGGTACCGAGGCGAATATCTTGGCCGTTAGGGCTTTTCGCAATATATCTGATGTTGAGAATCCCGAATTAATTCTCCCAAAAAGCGCCCACTTCTCTTTTCTAAAGGCGAGTGATCTGCTGAGGGTAAAACTGGTTTGGGCTGAGCTTAATGAGGACTATTCTGTTAATGTTAAAGATGTTGAGAGCAAGATAACCGACAGCACTGTTGGGATAGTTGGAATTGCCGGTACAACCGGGTTAGGTGTTGTGGATGACATCCCTGCTCTTTCAGATATTGCCGTAGATTACGGGATTCCCCTTCACGTTGATGCAGCCTTTGGTGGGTTTGTGATACCCTTCGCAAAAGCTCTAGGTTATGAGTTGCCAGATTTTGATTTCAAGCTCAAAGGTGTACAGAGCGTTACCATAGACCCACATAAAATGGGCATGGCTCCAATTCCAGCTGGTGGGATAGTTTTTAGGAGGAAAAAGTACATGGATGCTATAAATGTTCTAGCGCCATACCTAGCAGGCGGGCAAATATTTCAAGCTACAATAACTGGCACTAGGCCTGGAGCTAATGCAATAGCCGTTTGGGCTCTCTTAAAGCATCTGGGCTTTGAAGGATATAAGAGAGTCGTTAAGGAAGCTATGGAAAATGCATACTGGTTTGCAGAGCAGATAAAGGCTCTAGATGGGGTGTACCTAATAAGGGAGCCAATGTTGAATATAGTTTCCTTCGGCTCCAAGAAGCTTAAGAAACTTGAGGGGGAACTTAAAGCTAGAGGATGGGGAATAAGTGCCCATAGAGGGTACATAAGAATCGTTATGATGCCCCACGTAAAGAGAGAGCACCTTGAGGAGTTTCTAAAGGATCTGAGGGAAATTCTGAGAAAGGTTCTCTAGTTTTGTGTTTTTGTTATTTTTCAAAAATTAAAAAAAGTCTCAAATCCAGCACTGGTGCTCGGGTTTAGTTGTACTATAAAACCTCACAAATTCTCCATGTTCTTTTATCTCGTAAAACCCTTCTGGCAAGTCTTGAAGTAGCTCCTCTAAATTTTCACCCGTCCCAATAATTTCGCCGGTAGACAAGTTCATAAGCTCGTACATTTTGACTACCTCAACTATGAATATTCATCGACAGAATATAAATTTTACGGAATATTTTTCGTCTATATTGGGTATTAACAAGAAATTTTTCCCAATTCATGTGACAAACATTCAAGGTGCGCAGCAGAAGATTGCAGCAAAAGAGCTTTTTGAAGTCTTATTGGAACATGGTATTCTCGTGTTGTTGATGAGCTAAAGAAAATTTCTTTCAATTCTTTTAAAGTCTTATTGGAACAGGCGTGGGGAGTGGTGAGGTTTTTCCTTTTCTTTTTCTTTCAATTCTTTTAAAGTCTTATTGGAACGACGAGTTTGACAACTTTCACTTTAAAGTCCTCAACTTTCAATTCTTTTAAAGTCTTATTGGAACCAAGTGAATACAACGAGTTCAGAAAAATCTTTGATGTTCTTTCAATTCTTTTAAAGTCTTATTGGAACAAGCCCTCAATATCCCTCGCAACAATCACCTCATCCTTCTTTCAATTCTTTTAAAGTCTTATTGGAACGAAAATGAGCGTATTTATCCTGATGAATACAAGCAATTGATAAACTTTCAATTCTTTTAAAGTCTTATTGGAACGGAGTTGGAGAATGATGAAGAATTAACGAAAGTGATACTTTCAATTCTTTTAAAGTCTTATTGGAACCGTTCACTTCCCTTGGGGTTACGCCACTACTCATCCTATCTTTCAATTCTTTTAAAGTCTTATTGGAACATGCTGTGTTTAGTGTGAAACAAATAGATGTGCTCACCTTTCAATTCTTTTAAAGTCTTATTGGAACTAACAATAAATCTTAATGTGAATTGTGAAACTACTAAGTTACTTTCAATTCTTTTAAAGTCTTATTGGAACCGGATGAAATATTTCCCCAGGATGCTACAGGTTTTCAACTTTCAATTCTTTTAAAGTCTTATTGGAACCTAGTTTTGCTATTTGTTGGCTCATTTTTGCTATTTCTCTTTCAATTCTTTTAAAGTCTTATTGGAACTAACCACCAGCCGAACCCAAAAAGATAGTTATAAAGCTCTTTCAATTCTTTTAAAGTCTTATTGGAACGCAACTTTAGTAGTCGAGAGCGGGACTTTTAAGAATGCTTTCAATTCTTTTAAAGTCTTATTGGAACTTATAGAGGAGCGTGATGGCGATGGTTGAAGAGGTTGTCTTTCAATTCTTTTAAAGTCTTATTGGAACGAAGCCTAGGTTTGATATTCTCCCAGAGCTAGACTATTCTTTCAATTCTTTTAAAGTCTTATTGGAACCCGCTTAGAGTACTTACCTCTACAATATCGTACCCGCTCTTTCAATTCTTTTAAAGTCTTATTGGAACCTGTACATGAAAGTCTCAAGCGTATCGATGGAAAAATGCTTTCAATTCTTTTAAAGTCTTATTGGAACACTCGGTTTTTGTTGAGGTATCACATCCTCCTTCGCTACTTTCAATTCTTTTAAAGTCTTATTGG
Source organism: Thermococcus alcaliphilus (assembly GCF_024054535.1). Classification (NCBI taxonomy): domain Archaea; kingdom Methanobacteriati; phylum Methanobacteriota; class Thermococci; order Thermococcales; family Thermococcaceae; genus Thermococcus; species Thermococcus alcaliphilus. The sequence continues at coordinate 13,665 of NZ_JAMXLV010000023.1, forward strand.
AACAGGGGCGAATTTTCCTCTAAACTCCCTATAAAGTACCTAAAGGGTTTAAATCTTATAAGCTTTTCCTCAAAGGGCCAATAAAACAACCATAAGAAAGCTCGAATCCAAGCCACTAGAAAAGACTTTAAAGCACTCACTCGCCTGAACTTACCACTTTTCTTTCATGCACAAAAATGTTCACAAGACTTCCAGAGACAAAATAAAAGCCAAAATCAAAAACAAGTACATAAAACATCTTTAAATTCAAAAAGGTTAAATTTCCACGAGGAGAGAGCATTAAAGAAGTGTTAGGGATTCCCAGTTCAAAATTCCGAAAAAATTTCGTTACAAAAACCTCAAAATTTTGTAACTCTTCGTCTGATAGTAACTTTTAGTTACTAAAGACTTCCAGAGCAACCTTAGAGCCTTAACATCAAAACTGGCCCACCAGAAGAAAGAAAATCCAAAAAAGGAAAAGCTAAACGTGATACAAGACTATTCGATAAGCATTTTGAGTTTTCTCAATACAACCTCTGGGCTCTCTCCAAATATTAGGATCATTGCCTCTTTGCCCCAGTCTCCGAGATGGTAAATTATGTCGGGCTTGCCGTTTATCCTTTCAATGGCAGTTCTTATTCCCCAGGGAATGGTGCCTCCTTCTTGGGCTTTTATCTCCTCTGGCTCCTCCCTTCTATCGTAGAAAGATACTCTAAGTCCCAAGTTAGAAGCTTTTTTAATCAGCTCTTCGCTGTATTTTAAGTTTAGCACACTTCTGGTTTCGGGGAAGAAGTTCATATAGGTTAAAATAGCCCTTGCCAGATGATCAGAGGCTCCAAATTCCACTCCTCCTACCGGCTTTACAGCACTTCCAAACTTTACTATCCTTCCTTTGACTCCGGCAACATCATCTTTGCTCCTTGCATACAGCCTGGGCAGTGCGTAGACAAAGTTCATGCCCACCTCCGGAACGTGTTGAGGAAGATTTTCAATCGCTACAAGTTCCTTAATGGCATTTCTTAGGGACTCATAAACTCTCCATTTTTCAGCTGGAATTTCTATCCAGGCATTCTGATTAACGGGACAGTGCCCATGACCTATTTTTGCTCCATAATAAATTCCCATTGTGATGAATTCCTTCGCTATTCTAACGGCTTCTTCGAGCTCCTTTCCTTTGGCTAAATTTGCCGCTATTGCTGCAGAGAAAGAACATCCGGTACCATGGGTGCAACCATCAACAAACGGTGCTCTGTATTCCTTGAACTCGCCGTTAAAATAAAACACATCCACAGCTTCACTTAATCCTAGATGTCCTCCTTTAACTATTGCGCCCTCCGCCCCTAGTTCTTCCACTATGATTTTTGCGGCTTTTCTTGCATCTTCAAGGTTTTCAATCCGTATTCCGCTCAGCTTTTCAGCTTCTGGCTTGTTGGGAGTTACAACCTTTGCAAGGGGAATTATCTTCTCAATCAAAGCGTCCATTGCGTCTTCCCTTAACAAGGGCGCTCCACTTTTGGCTATCATTACCGGATCTACCACGAGGGGAAAGCTGTATTTTTTTACCGTTTTTGCAACGGCTTTAATAATCTCAGCATTGCTCAGCATTCCGGTCTTTGCGGCATCAACTCCAATATCATCGGCAACTGCCTCTATTTGCTTTGCAACAACTTCTGGATCAACATCGTGGATTGCCCTTACTTCTTGAGTGTTTTGAGCTGTTACTGAGGTAATTGCAACCAAACCGTGAACACCAAAAGCAGAGAAGGTTTTCAAATCTGCCTCTATTCCGGCTCCCCCTCCACTATCACTGCCGGCAATTGTTAAAGCTTTTCTAATCATTCTATCACCTCCATCTTTCTTAGGGCTTTGAGGGTTAGAAAACCAAGAGTCGTTCCAACAAGGGTGCTGGGAGCAAAGGCTATCCAAAACCACACAACACCTTTATGGACGTTTATAATGGGTCCAAAGAGAAGGGAGCTTAGGGTTCCTCCTATAAAAACAGTTGCAAAGGGCTCGCTAAATGCTGCCCAGTCCTTTTTTACTATTTTATACACCAAACCAACAGTAAAAGCTCCTGGAATTCCACCAGGAATTGAGAATATCGTGCCCACTCCTAGGGACATTCTCAGTATCCCTATGAAAAGTGCCGTTAAAGAGGCCCACCAGGGGCCTAACAGGACTCCCGTTATTACGTTTATAAAGTGCTGGAAAGGAGCGACTTTTGTTGGACCAACTGGAAAAGAAATCGTGCCCAGAATTACTCCCAATGCCGTGAAAATGCCTACATAAGCGAGCTTTTGTGTCTTTGTTTCAGCCTTCATCTGATAACCTCCTCTATAATCTTTCTCATTCTTTCAGTGGCTTCTCTTACGTTTTCTGCCCCCATTATTGCAGATATCACAGCAATCCCATCTACTCCGGCTTTGAGGACTTCCCGGACGTTTTCATGGTTTATGCCCCCTATTGCCACCACGGGAATTTTTACCGACTCCACTATTCTCTTAAGACCATCTATGCCAATAATCTTAACATCTTTCTTTGTAGGAGTAGGAAAGACAGAACCTGCCCCCAAATAGTCTGCCCCCTCCTTTTCTGCTTGCAGGGCTTCTTCCAGACTGTAGACGGAGGCACCTATGATTAGATTGGGTGCTATCTCTTTAGCAATTGAGATGGGCATGTCTTCAGAACCCAGTTGAACTCCATCTGCGTTTGTTGCTAAAGCCACATCTAACCTATCATCCACAAAGTAGAGAGCATCGTATTCCTCTGTGAGCTTCCTTATTTCCTTACCGATCTCTATCATTTCTCTTGTTGAGGCATTTTTTATCCTCAGTTGAATGGAGGTTGCGCCACCCTCTAATGCCTCTTTGACGCTTTCTACCTCTGGTCTTAGCCTCCTATCAGTGATGACATAAAGCTTCAGCTTTTTTCTAAGGTTCAATTTCCCTCACCTTAGCTCTCTCTTTTATGAGCGCTCCATCAATCCTGTAGAGCCAGTCGTAGAGCTTCATGTGAAAGCTTCCCGGATACGGGGATTCTTCAAAGGCTTTCTCTGCGGCAATTTCAAAGGTTGTTAGTCCTGCTATAGATGCTTTCAAGGGTTCTTCAACCGCTAAAAACGCCCCTATTATCGCAGTAGCCATGCATCCAGTTCCCGTCACCCTTCCGAGCATGGGGGTTCCGTTTTCTATAGCGTAAGTTCTCTTGCCATCGCTTACGTAATCCACAGCACCAGTGACTGCTGTCACTGTGTTGAATTCTTCAGCCGCTTTCTCCGCTAAGTCCTTTGCAGCTTCTTTATCATAAACTGCTGAATCTACACCCCTAGTTTTGCCGTGTTCACCTAAAAGAGCTGCTATCTCCCCAAAGTTGCCCCTGACTACGCTTATATCTCCTACCTCCAACAGTTTTAGAGAGGTCTTTGTTCTCAGCTTTGTTGCCCCGGCACCAACGGGATCAAGGATTACAGGCTTTTTGAGCTCCTTGGCTATCTCAACGGCTTTAAACATTGAGTATATCTTATGCTCATCGAGGGTTCCAATGTTTATAACCAGCGCGTCTGCTAGGGCTATCATCTCTTCAAGTTCCTCTATTGCATGGGCCATTACTGGAGATGCTCCTATAGCTAAGAGGGCGTTTGCAGTGGTGTTCATAACGACGTAGTTGGTTATATTGTGCACTAAAGGTTTCTTTTCTCTAAGCTTTTCCAAATCTTTACTAATCCATTCCATTTCTTTCACCTCCCAAACAAATAATACAAAGCACTTACAAGGAGGAATGTTGGGATACTAGAGCCAAGTCTGAAGCCGAGTTCACTTAAAACTGGAATGTGGAGTCCAAAGAGACCTTCTACAGCCAAACCCATGTAGAACGCAAACCCTATCGCCCAGATTATTATTGCCTTTAAGTTGTATCCAGCAAATGGACCGTTTTCATCAAGCAGTTCCTCTGGGACATAGGTTTTCCTTACAAGGAAGTAGTCAGTTACCATTATTGCCGCTAAAGACACAAATGCCCCGCCTATAAGTAGTAGAAAACTTTCATACTGTTCCATTGGGAAAACAAGGGCTAATAGAGTTCCAAGGAAACCAACTAAGAGTACCTGTTTCTTTGCATCTGCTTTAGGTGAGATGTTCTTGTAGGTTATTGCCGCTGAATAGACGTCGAGGAATGTTGTGGTGACCGTAGAGAAGATGACTATCAGCATAGCTGGAATTCCAATGCCGTAAGCTGCTATGATTCCGATTGGATCTCCTTCACCAATTGCCATGTTGGTTAGTGCTCCAACAAAGTAAAACAGGCTTGAGGATATGAAGTAACCTAAATATGTCCCCCAGAAGGCCGAGCTTTTATCCTTGGCAAACCTTGAGTAATCCGCTATTAACGGTGCCCATGAAAGGGGCATCGCTATTACCAGATCTAGGGCAAGCATAATGCCTATTTCTCCAGTTCCGGGTTTGGAAAGGAGCTCCTCTAGAGAAAATCTCTTGAGTGTAACGTATGTGAGCCACAGGCTTAATGCAAGTAAAAGCAAGGCTGCCATTTTTTCAAGCTTTTCCCAGTTCTTTGGCCCTATATACGTCCATCCAGTAACGAGGATGCCTAAGAGGATTACCCAGAGGGCATAGCTTTCAAAACCGAAGACTTTTGACACTGCGTTCATTGCGTTTGCTCCAACTATGAGCATTATTGCCGTCCACCCTATAAGCTGGAGGTAGTTCAAGACCGATGGTAGAATCGAACCTTTAATCCCCAAGGGGGTTCTTGAGAGCACCATAGTTGGCAGCCCTGTTTCCTCACCTTCGAGAGCTATTAGGCCCATTACTGTATTTCCAAGAACGTGTCCGATGATTATTACCAGTATCGCCATGCCAAGTGAAAGTGCTGGAGTTAGCAATGCCCCTGCCCAGAATTCTGCAATGCTTATTCCTGCTCCGAACCATATTGCAAAGATCGTCAAGAGGGTAAACGTCCTTTTACTCTTCTCTACAGGTCTTATATCGTACCCTTCCATGTTTCCACCTCTAGCTTTTAAATCTTCCAAGCGTTTTATAACTTTTTTGTTGAAATTTAAAACCAAGTTGTAAAAGCAAAAAAGAAGAAAAAGAAGAATATGTGGCGGATTTCACGAAAGATGCTTCAGGTGCGCATAACGTAAAAATATCTATCCAGAGAAGAGTGAACTCTCTGGTAGTATTTTTCCAAAACTTCAAACCCAATTTTCTCAGCTACTCTCTCTGCATTAAACTGAGCAGGAAACGCTATGCTTAAGTAGCCGTCAAGAACCTCATATATGCTTGATAAGGCTTTTTCATACAGTTCCTCTCTTTTTCTCCCACCGAGAGTGGCAGAGCTCCCATAGGGTGGATCTGTCGCAACGGTCTCAAAAGTTTTATCAGGAAAGAGCTCTCTAAGTTTCGTAGCGTCTCCTTGCTTTAAAACGTAGTTTTTGACTCCATAATGTTCCAGATTCCTTTTAGCGCCTTCAACCATGTCTCTCCTCAGATCAACTCCATAGACTTTTAGACCCATAAGACCCGCTTCGATAAGGATTCCACCAGTGCCCATAAAAGGATCAAGAACTTCTTTTTTTGCCCTTGCCAGATTAACCATTGCTCTTGCTACTCTTGGAGGCAAAGCTATAGGTTTGTAAAACGGCCTTTGATCAGCTTTTCGTTCATTAAACGACTTTGCTTTAAAAAATCTCTCTCTAATCCCAACCCAAAGCTTTTTCCCACAGTAAACTCTGATTAATGTTTCGGGAGAGCTTAGGTTAACTTTGAACCCTCTTTTTGATATTATTGCCCCCAATTTCCTCTCAACGTTCTCTACTAAATGGGAACAGTTTACCATTGTCTCTCTATCTACTTTAAAAGTTCCCCTGATGTAGTTTTCCCATTTGACATTTTCTGCTTTTGAATACAGCTCCTCTAAGCTTTTAGCAGAGAACAAAAGCTCGCCGTATTCATGTGCTAAGCCAAGTCTGTTGAGGAAGGGAAACGCCTTTTTATCCCCTTTAAGGGCAAGAAAAAGGTAATCTCTTTCTATGATCCTAAACTCTGGACTAGCCATTTCTAGCAACGCCCTAACTTCACCTTGAGCCATCTCTGGAAGATTCCCAAGTATCTCGACGTAGAGCATGTAGACATCTTCTTTTAAGGGCTTTTAAGATTTTGGAATGAGAATTAGAATGAGTGCCAGAGTGAGTGGTATTAACGAAGAGAGGAAGTTAATTTTAAAGCTTATTCCACTTAGATAGCCTCCTATTAAAGGCCCAACAACCCATCCAATGCTCATCATCGTATTTAGCATTCCCATAGCCTGTGCCCTTATCTTATCTTCTGTGTTTAATGCCACATAAGAAGATGAGGCACTAATAAAGGCCGACCATTTTATTCCTGAAAGGATGGAGAGGACTATCATTGGATAAATGGTTGCGATTATGCCATATCCGTAGAACACTATCATGTAGCCCACTAGTGATAAAATGAAGATCTTTTTTGCGCCTTTTTTATCAATGGCTTTCCCTATGAAGGGGGCACCTAATGCTGCTGCCAGAGAGTCAACACCAAAGAGAATTCCAACCCATTGACTCCCAAATCTTTCTTCAAAGTATACAGAGAGCACGGAGTAAACTTGACCAGATGCTACCATTGCAAACAAAACAGACAAGTAAAAGATGCCCAGTTTGCCCTTTAAAAGATTCTTAAAAGCGTTGCCCTCGAAAATAACCCTCTCGCTCTCTCTGCTTTCTTGCGGAATTATTAATCGTTTGGAACGTGAAGGTTGATGGGGAGTTTCCTCTATGAGCATCACAATTCCGGCTGAAACAATTGATATTACAGCTGATATTACAAAAGCGCTTTTGATGCCAAGGAGTTTGACTATCCCACTCCCTAGAAAGTTGCCCAGCATGTACCCTATATTTTCAATGAAGTTAAAGAAACCAAAGGTCGAGCCCACCTTTTCCAGAACCGAAAGCTCGGAAATAAAGGCCGTATGAGCGGGGAAAAGTGAAGAGCCTAAAACTCCCTGAAGAATTCTTATCCCAAGGAGCATGGATGGCGTTGTGGCAAATATTACAAAAAGGTACGCAACACCTGAAGAGAATATTCCAAACGCTATGAACGGCTTTCTTCTTCCAGTTCTATCGGAGAGATATCCAAAAGGATACTGGGCTATGCTAGAGGTTAAATTGAAAGCAACGCTCAAAAGCCCGACAAGAAAAAGCGACCCTCCTAGAATTTTCATGTACACCCCGAGGTATGGAAAGGCTATTCCCCAGCTTACATTTGCCAAGAACATTGAAATTGCAAGAAGAAGGAGGTTTCTTTTTCTCTTTTTTCTTATGGAGATTTTTGCAGTGCGCTCTCTAATGATTTGAAGCAGAGAACGTTCCCGCTTCATGTTCTTACCTCCTCAATTTTTGAGGATGTCTCTGATGAGGGCATTTGCTATCTCTTTGTCTATCGCTCCCGCCCTGAGCTCCCTCAATACCCTCTGAATACCAAAGCGTTTTAAAATCGGCGCACTTTTGGTGGCGTTCTTCCACAGAGGACACCCAAAGCCCAATGCGTATTTTCTGCCAAGTATGCTTATTGCTTCCCTTTTATCGAGGGCTAAAAAGGCTGGAAGGTTCAGCTTTATTAGGTCTCCCTCTTTATAAATTGAAATACTTCCAAAGCTGAGCAGATCTCCGGAGGCTACTATTTTTATTCCATTTTTTCTCGCATAGTTCTTAATCGCTTCCATTATCATTGAATGGCATTTTCCACAGATTGGAGCCCTTTTCTTTATTTGAGAGCTTATGACTTCGGCATAGTTTGGAACTTCAACAAAAACTGCCCCATACCCCTGGGCTCTTAGGAGTATTACATCCCTCATTTGGGGGAGTCTTACCATTACCGGAACTACATCGAACCCTGCCCACCTAAGGATTAAAAACGATGCCGTACTGTCACTACCCATTGAAAAAGCCAAAGCAATTTTTTCTTTGATTTTATCTCTATTAAATTCCTTTCCGTAAAGTCTGTAATAAACGAGGGCTTTTAATCTCTCGTAAGCTTCTTCACTAATCTCTCCCCTAACCCGCTCGAGGGCTTCAAGGCTTTGGTGTAAACGATAGGACTTAACAAAGTCGTCTTTTACTGCTTTTATCATCGTGAATGGGTTTAGGGATATGCTTTTAAAGGATTTCTATACGGGGGAACTTTCGCTTAAAACATCACTAATATGTGCCAAAAAGAAAAAGATTATATAAACTGAAACACTCAATTTTCCTTGGTGAGAACATGGCTGAGGAAAAAGCTAGTATCACCAAGATTGTAAGAGACATCGTATCTTCGAGGCCTGCTATCAAAGAGTGCCTAATTTTGGACATAGTAAATTACAGCGCCCTTGCAAGGCTAATCGTCAAGGAGCTTGAGGAAAAAGGGATAAAGACCTCTGTTGGAGCTGTTAAAATGGCATTAATACGAATTGGGGAAGAAACTAAGGGAGAAAGAACATTTTTTGAGGAGAAAATTAGAAAAGTGATAGCAAAAACCGTCATAGAACTGCAGTCTGACCTAACCGTGATAACCTTTAAAAAAGCACCTTTTTTGAACAGGATTGCTCAAACATTTAAAATAATGGAAAATGCCAGATTTTTCCAGCTCACTCAAGGTGTTGAGACATTCACACTGGTTATCTCAAGTGAAGATGCAGAGGACGTTATTAAAATAATTGGAAACCCCGCTATAGTAGATTTAATCGAAGGGCAAACGGCAATAATCCTAATAAGCCCGGATGATATCATTGAAACACCAGGTTTCGTGGCTTTCGTTACATCAGTTCTCTCTTCGGCTGGGATAAACATCACCCAGGTAATCTCATGCCATAAAGACACAATATTTGTGTTGGATAGAAAAGACGCTCCCAAGGCATATCAAGTTCTTGAAGAGCTGATTCTAAAGATGAGGAGAAGGTAGCAACTCACTTTTCGTTGCATTTGCAACATCTTTTGTATATTTTGAAATATAAGTTACAAAAAATATATAAGCTGTTCTATTCATCTTCGCTTGGTGATTTACGTGAGAGTTGTTTTAGCGTACTCTGGAGGTTTGGATACATCGGTTATCCTTAAGCTGATGCAGGAAAAGCTGAACGCCGAGGTGATAACAGTTACAGTAGATGTTGGGCAAAAGGACGATTTCGAAAAAATTGAAGAGAAAGCCCTGAAATTGGGAGCAGTAAAGCACTATACAATCGACGCAAAGGAAGAGTTTGCCAAGAACTACCTAACTAAGGCTATCAAATTTAATGCCCTTTACGAGGACGCTTATCCACTGGCTACAGCACTTGCAAGGCCGTTAATAGCGGAAAAGATTGTTGAAATAGCTAAAAAAGAAAACGCAGATGCAGTAGCCCACGGTTGCACGGGAAAAGGAAACGATCAAGTAAGGTTTGACCTAGCGGTTAAGGCGCTTTACCCCGAAATTCAGATTGTCGCTCCTGTAAGGGAATGGGGACTAACTAGGGATTGGGAAATGGAATATGCAAAGAAAAATGGAATTCCAGTTAAAGAGAAGATTTACAGCATTGACGAAAATCTTTGGGGCAGGAGTATAGAGGGAGGAATACTGGAAGATCCATCCGAAGAGCCTCCAGAAGAAGTTTTTGAGTGGACTCTTTCACCAGAAAAGTCCCCAGAAAAGCCTGAATATGTGACTATTGAGTTCGAAGAAGGAATTCCAGTGGCATTAAACGGAAAAGAAATGGGTCTCGTTGAACTTATAGAAACTTTAAATCTCTTAGCTGGAAAACACGGTGTTGGCAGGATAGACCACATTGAGGACAGGACAGTTGGGATAAAGAGTAGGGAAGTCTATGAAGCCCCAGCTGCTGTGACCTTAATCAAGGCTCACAAAGACCTTGAAAAGTTTGTTCTTACTAAGTGGGTTCTTGAGTTCAAAGAAATAGTAGACTCCAAGTGGGCTTGGCTTGTTTACAATGGCCTCTGGTTTGAGCCTCTAAGGGAAGCACTTGATGCCTTTGTTGATGCAGTAGAGAAAAATGTTAGTGGTACTGTTAAATTGAAGCTCTACAATGGAAACGCCATTGTTGTTGGAAGGGAGTCACAAAACGCATTATATGACCTTGACTTGGCAACGTATGAGAAATCCAAATACGATCAAAAGCGTGCCATAGGGTTTATCGAGCTCTTTGGAATGCAGAGCGTTTTGGCATACAGTACAGCAAGCAAACATAAGCTAAAGGATTTTGAGAGCAAGAAGGCAGCGGAAAAAGTTGCTAGTTAGGTGGTGCTATGTACAGGAAAAATCTGCTTGGCGATATAGATCCGGGTATTCTTTCCTACATCTCTTCAATGAAGGAGGATAAAGAACTGGTTGAGGAAGTTATTGAGAGCCTAATAGCTCATGTGAAGACTCTGCTCTGCCAAGGTGTCGTACCCCAAGAAAAAGGAGAGAGAATATTGAAGGAATTACAAAGCCTTCTCAAAAACCCCTCGGTGTTGTTTGAAATTGAAGCTGAGGACATCCATGAAGCTATTGAAATTTACCTTAAAGAAAAGTTGAAAGAAGATGAAGGATATTTGGCGCTGGGAAAAAGCAGAAATGACCATGTAGCTTCCGCATTAAGGCTAAAGGCGAAAAAACTTCTAATTGAACAGATAATGAGCCTGATAACTTTTAGGGAAGTACTCTTGGAAAAGGCTAAAGCCCATTTAACCACAGTAATGCCCGCGTTCACCCATCTACAACCAGCACAGCCCTCAACTTTTGCCCACTATCTCTGCTACATAGAGGAAACATTATCAACATACACGAAAGCCCTCTTCTTCGCACTTGAGGTGGTTGATGCTTCACCTCTTGGTGCAGGAGCCGTGGGGGGAACAAGCGTACCTTTGGACAGGAAAAAGCTTGCAGAAGGTTTTTTCGGGGGAATTGTCTTCAACACCATAAACGCAACGAGCAACAGGGATTTCTTGGGAATAGTATGTTCGATTAACGTGAATCTTTCAGTATTCCTTTCAAGAATAGCGGAGGATATGGTGGTCTTTTCAACACCTCAGTTTAACTACTTCAAATTCCCGAGTGAGCATTTAGCAACGAGCAGCATGATGCCTCAAAAGAAGAACCCCGTTACTATGGAGATAGCTAGGGCTTGGGGAGCTGAGAGCATAGGCCATCTCGTGGCATTGCTAACTATCTTGAAAGGTTTGCCAACAGGGTATAATTTGGACATGCAGGAAGCAAACAAGCATGCCTTAAAGATACTAAAAGGAACCCTCACCACCATCAGGATTTTTGTCGATCTTTTCGCTAAAATCGAAGTCAATAATGAGAACTTGCTGAGGGATGCTAGGGTATTTCCCATTTTAGCTACAGACATTGCCGAAAAGATTGCTTTGGAGAGTGGAAGACCGTATAGGGAAGTTTATGGAGAGATAGCAAGGCTCGTGAGGGACTCAAAAAGTACTGAGGAATTCTACAACAAGGTTCGGGAAAAATACGGCATCAAAGTAAGCTTGAAGGAGGGTATTAAAAAACCTGTTGTGGGTTCCCCAAATCCCGAGAAAACCAAAGAGTACATAGGTATTGCAGAAAAAATTATTGAAGATGATTTAAATAAGATAAATGGCTTGCTAAAAGCAATAGAGGGGGATTTTGAGTGAAAGCTTACTTGCTGTTGCAGGATGGAACCATTATAGAGGGTAAAGGTTTTGGAGCTGAAGGGGTTAAGTTTGGGGAAGTTGTTTTCACGACGTCAATGGTTGGTTATCCGGAATCACTAACAGATCCATCTTACAAAGGGCAGATTCTGGTTATGACATATCCATTAATCGGAAACTATGGTGTTCCGAGCAAGAAAATCAAGGAAAACGGAATTCCGGTTCACTATGAATCTGATAAGATTCAAGTTGAAGGATACGTAGTTTCAAAGCTCATGCGGCCAAGCCATTGGGCAAGTGAAATGAGCCTTGAAAAGTGGCTTAAGAAGGAAGGAGTCCCGGGCATAGAAGGGGTGGATACAAGGGCTCTGGTAAAGAAGATTCGAGAGACGGGGGTTATGATGGGAGCCTTGGCGGTGGGTAACTACGAAAAGGAAGAACTTGGAGAGATAATGGAGAAGCTCAGGAGGGTAAATTACGATAAAATGAACTTTGTTGAGGAAGTTACTCCAAAAAAACCAATAATCCACGAACCTAAAGACTATGAAAAAACCGTTGTTGTCATTGACTGCGGGATTAAGTACGGCATACTTAGGGAGCTCTTAAAAAGGAAGTTCAAAGTTATTAGGGTGCCATGCACTTATGATCCCATCCAAGCCTTTGAAGAGTTCGATGCTGAAGGAATACTTCTAAGCAATGGTCCAGGGAATCCATCTGTTTTAGAGGGGTTAATAGCAAAAGCAGAGGCAATAATTGAATACAGCGTGCCCACACTTGGAATATGTTTAGGCAGTCAGATACTGGCCTTGGCTGATGGAGGAGAGATTTACAAGCTTAAATATGGCCATAGGGGGATTAACAAGCCCGTAAAAGATCTAAAAACTAGAAAAGCCTTTGTTACGACTCAAAACCACGGCTACGCTGTAAAGCCCGATAGCTTAAACGAATTTAAGGTGTGGATGATTAATCTAGATGACGGAAGCGTTGAGGGTATTTATCATCCCAATAAGCCTATTATTGCAACTCAGTTCCATCCAGAGGCTTCTCCTGGACCTCTGGACTCTACGTGGGTTTTCGATCTCTTCTCAAAGCTAATTAAAGGTGATTCTCATGGTATCTAAGGTTTTGGTTCTAGGCTCGGGGGCAATAAAAATCGGCGAGGCAGCTGAATTCGACTATAGCGGCAGTCAAGCACTCAAGGCCCTTAGGGAGGAGGGTATTGAGACTATCTTAATCAATCCTAACGTTGCTACAATCCAGACAAGCCATGAACTCGCTGATAAGGTTTATCTCCTGCCGTTAGATGTCAAATTTGTTGAAGAAGTAATAAGGAAGGAGAAACCGGACGGTATCTTGCTAGGATTTGGAGGGCAGAGTGCTCTATCTTTAGGTGTGAAGCTCCATGAGGCTGGTATACTGCAGAAATACGGGGTTGAAGTTCTTGGGACACCTGTGGGAGGCATAGAAAAGGCATTAGATAGGGAAAAGTTCAGAGAAACCATGGTAAAGGCAGGTCTTCCCGTACCACCTAGTGGAGCAGCTAAGAGCATTGAGGAGGCCATTGAAATAGCGGAAAAAATTGGCTTTCCTGTTATTGTTAGGGTGAGCTTTAATCTTGGAGGAAGGGGCTCCTTTATTGCTTGGAACGGAAGGGAATTTGAGAACTACATAATGAGGGCCTTTGCTCAAAGTGAAATAGGCGAAGTATTAGTCGAAAAGTACCTTCACCACTGGAAGGAAATAGAATTCGAAGTTGTGAGGGATAAAAACGGGAACACCATTGCAGTTGCATGCTTGGAGAATGTTGATCCAATGGGAATTCACACTGGTGAATCAATCGTCGTGGCTCCATCTCAAACCCTAACAAACAAGGAGTATCAAATTCTGAGGGATACCGCAATAAAGGTAGCTGAAGCCATAAGTCTTGTGGGTGAGTGCAACGTTCAGCTGGCTTTAAATCCAAATTCTGAGGAATTTTACGTTATAGAGACAAACCCAAGGATGAGTCGTTCATCTGCGTTGGCAAGCAAGGCAACTGGCTATCCCTTAGCGTACATTGCTGCAAAACTCGCCTTAGGGTATACCTTGGATGAACTCCTGAACGGTGTAACTAAAGCCACTACCGCAGCATTTGAGCCGAGCTTGGACTATGTGGTCGTTAAAATACCCCGGTGGGATTTGGAGAAGTTTGACGGCATAAATAAAAGGTTAGGCTCTGAAATGAAGAGTATTGGCGAGGTAATGGCAATAGGAAGAAACCTGCACGAGGCTTTCCAGAAGGCAATTAGAATGGTAGGTATTGGAGACGAGCTTATTGGGGATTATTATGAGGAGAAAGAACCCCTGGGAGATGTCATGGATAAGATAAAAAATCATCGACCTTATATACTCATGCACATAGCTAAGGCACTAAAGCTTGGGGCGACAGCTGATGAAATTCACACTCTAACTGGGATAGACCGCTTTTACCTTTACATAATTGAAGACCTAGTTAGGATAGCAGAGGAGCTAAAAGCCAATCCGACTGAGGAGCTCATAAAGGAGGCCAAAAAGCTCGGCTTCAGTGATAAACAAATAAAGAAGCTAGTCAGCAAAAAGCTAAAGGATTTCAAGAAGCCGAAAATATTCGTAAAACAGATTGATACTCTCGCCGGTGAATTCCCTGCAAAAACGAACTATCTCTATATGACTTATGATGCTCAAGAAAACGATATCCTTCCCGGGGAAAAACCAAAAATCTTAGTCTTAGGTGCTGGGGTGTTTAGAATAGGTGTCTCCGTCGAGTTTGACTGGGCAGTGGTTAACTTTGCAAACGCAGCTAAGAGGAGGGATTATGAGGTAATAGTTCTTAACTACAACCCAGAGACAGTTTCAACCGATTGGGACATTAATGACAAGCTATACTTTGAAGAGATAACGCTCGAGAGGATTATGGACATCTACGCTTTTGAAAAGCCCAAGGGGGTTGTAGCGTTTGCCGGAGGTCAACTTGCTAACTCACTTGCTAAACCCCTTGAGCAGAGCGGGGTTAAGCTTCTGGGGACAAGAGGAACGAACGTAGATATAGCTGAAAACAGGGCAAAGTTTTCTAAACTCTTGGAAGAGCTGGGAATAAAGCAGCCTGCCTGGACAATTGCCAAGAGCGTTAAGGACGTCTTAAAGTTTGCTGAAGAAGTTGGGTATCCGATCATAGTGAGGCCTAGCTACGTTCTAAGCGGAACCGCAATGAAAGTTGCCTATAATGAGGATGAGCTCAGGGCATATCTCTCATTGGCGACGAAAGTGTCTCCAGAGCATCCGGTTGTTATCTCGAAGTTCTTCGATGCTATAGAGGCAGAGATAGATGGGGTCTCAGATGGAAAAAGGGTCATTGGGATTACCTTAGAGCACATAGAGAAAGCAGGGATACATAGCGGGGATTCTACGATGGTAACGCCTTATCGCTATTTAAAGCCCCATCAAGTCGAAAAAATGCAGGAAATAGCCTTAGAACTCGCCATGGCCTTGGGCATTAAGGGCCCATTTAACATACAGTTCCTAGTTAACGACGACGTTTACGTATTGGAACTAAACCTAAGGACGAGCAGGTCGATGCCCTTCTCGAGCAAAGCAAGGGGCATAAACCTAATGGAACTGGCAGCTCAAGCAGTTTTTGACGGAAAGCTCTCTATTGGAGAGGATTATAAATACTATGAAATACCAGCAAAAGCGTTTGCCGTCAAGAGCCCTCAATTCTCGTGGTCTCAGCTTCAAAACGCCTATCCCTTCCTAGGCCCAGAGATGCGCTCTACCGGGGAAGTGGCTGCTCTTGGTAGTGAATTCGAGGATGCACTGCTCAAAAGCTGGCTTTCAGCAAAGCCGAACAAAATGCTCGAAAAGAGTGTGCTGGTTTACGGCTATGGGAAAGAAAAAGACAAGCTGAGTGAAGCTGCTAAAACCCTTAGCTCTCTGGGATACGAAGTATTAACGCTTGAAAGCACTTTAGACATCGAAAAGTCAATAAATGAAGAGAAAGCCGTAGAACTAATGAAAGGCGGCAAGATTGACTTGGTAATGACCTCGGGCTATGCAAAAGACAAGGACTATAAAATTAGGAGGACTGCAGTTGATTTAAACGTTCCAATTGTCTTGGATGCAAACTTGGCTTACGAGCTTTCAAAAGCCTTTGCTTGGGCTAAAGAGAACGACTTTGAGATAAGAGAACTGGGTGAATACTATGGAAAAGTAAGGACGGAAGATACACTGGAACATGTAAAACAGGTAATTCAAGCTTTTGAACTTTGAGTGCCTCTTAGTATTTTTAGTTGTTCTGTTCTTGTTTGGCTTTTGACATTTATCAATTCTCATCTTTTTGTTTCGTAACCTCTCCTTTCAATATCAGAAATTTTTTCGGAAATTTTCGAAAATAATATAAAAATTTTTGCAAAAACATAAGATATCTAAAAGCTTATTCGAGAATGTCGGCATTTTTCCGAAAAATTTATATACCCTTTACCAAACCTATACTCGGTGGTGCCTATTAAGAAGGGTTCAAATTTTAGATTCTACTCTAAGAGAAGGAGAGCAATCAGCAGGAGTCAACTTTAATCCAGAGCAGAGATTGAGGATAGCGGTAGCCTTAGATGAGTTTGGAGTCGATTTTATAGAAGTTGGGCACCCTGCGGTAAGCCAAGACGTGATGGAAGGCATAAGGGCCATAGCAAGCCAGGGACTAAAAGCAAACCTCTTGGCACACTCGAGGGCGATGAAAAGAGATATAGACCTTGTTCTGGATACAGAGGTGGACTGGATAGGAATTTTCTTGTGTGTCTCTAATTCATGCCTGCAAAAGCGATTTAACATAACCCTCGAGCAGGCACTGGAGAGAATTGAGAACACCGTTCTTTACGCCAAGGATCATGGGTTGAAGGTACGCCTTACTCCCGAAGACACCACAAGAACGGAATGGCAGAATCTCGAAAGGGTGCTTAGGCTAGCAAAAGAGATAAACGTTGATAGAGTAAGTGTTGCAGATACAAGTGGAAGTGCTCATCCGCTCTACTTCTATGAGCTCGTTAGGAGAGTAGTTGACTTCGGCATTCCAACAAACCTTCACTGCCACAACGACTTGGGATTAGCTCTAGCAAATGCAATAATGGGAATTGAAGCAGGAGCAACGCTTGTGGATGCTACCATAAATGGGATCGGAGAAAGGACAGGAATAGTAGATTTAGCCCAGATTTCGACCATTCTCTATCACCACTACGGAGTACGCCGCTATAGGCTCGACATGCTCTACGAGCTAAGTCAGTTGATTCAGGAAATCACAGGGATCAGAGTGCAGAACAATTATCCCATAGTTGGCAGAAATGCCTTTATACACAAAGCCGGTTTGCACGTGTCCGCAGTAATCAAAGACCCATTATTTTACGAATTTCTACCGGCAGAACTCTTTGGAAGAAAAAGGGAAATCTACTTGGACAAATACGCAGGAAAAGACTCAATAAGGTTCTACTTGAGGCAGACGGGCATTGAGGATGATAAGCTTGCTGAGAAATTGCTTGGCCTCCTAAAAACCTCACAAGAGCCTTTTACAGTGGAAAGACTCTTTGAAGAGGCAAGAAAAATGAGGGGAATCGAATGACGATAGTGGAAGAGCTGTTAAATGCAAGGGCGGGAGAAACGGTAGTTAGAGAAGTTGACCTAGTATACGCCCACGATGGCACGATGCCCCTTATCATTGAATCCTTCAAAAAAATGTTTACAAGGGTGAAAAAGCCCAATAGGACTTTTATTTTCTTTGATCACGTTTACCCAGCACCAACAACAAAAGTGGCAAACCTGCAGAGGGAAATAAGGGAATTCGCAAGAGAACAGGGGATTAGAGTACTTGAAGGTTATGGCATCTCCCACCAGGTTGTTCCAGAAGAAGGCCTTCTGGATGGGGCAAAGATAGTTATTGGAGCGGACTCCCACACACCAACTTTAGGCGCCTTCGGGGTTTTTGCGATCGGAATGGGGGCGACAGATACAGCTATAGCGCTAGGATTGGGCAAAACGTGGCTGAAAGTTCCAAAAAGCGTTAGGGTGAACTTGGAGGGAACACTCTCAAAATACACAATGGCAATGGACGCTATGCTTCACGTAATTGGACTGCTACGTGACGTAGATATGAACTACAAAGCCTTGGAGTTCTTTGGGGGTTTCGGACTTTCAGTTGACGAAAGAATGACCATAACGAACTTTAGTGTAGAGACGAATGCAAAAACTGCTGTTTTTGATAACGACACATTTGTTGGAGACGGCGAATACGTAAAGGAGATCACAATAGAACTCGACCAGATTGAGCCATTGGTGGCTCTACCCCACCATCCAGGGAACACAGAGAGAGCTAACAGAGTTAGAAGAAAAATTGATCAGGTGTTCATAGGCTCATGCACAAATGGAAGGCTTGAACACCTTAGAAAAGTGGCAGAGGTTCTCAAAGGCGAGCAAGTTAGTGTCAGAACGTTCGTAAGCCCCGCATCAAGGAGGGTCTATTTCCAGATGATACGAGAAGGAATTCTAGAGACGCTCATGGAGGCGGGAGTTACAGTTCTTCCTCCTGGCTGCGGACCATGCTTGGGAAGACACATGGGAGTTGCTGGAGATGGGGAGGTTATTCTAAGTACCACTAACAGGAACTTCAGAGGGAGGATGGGCTCTCCAAATGCTGAGATATACCTCGCCAGTCCTCTTACTGCGGCAGTAAGTGCGATTTATGGGGAAATAACGAATCCGGAGGATGCACTATGAGGGTATGGAAATTTGGGGATAACATCTCCACGGACGAAATAACTCCGGGAAGATATAACCTCACTAAAGACCCGCAAGAGCTTGCAAAAATAGCATTCATAGAAGTTAGGCCGGAGTTTTCCCAAAACGTCAAACCGGGCGATGTAATAGTCGCGGGGAGGAACTTTGGAATTGGCTCTTCCAGAGAGTCAGCTGCTTTGGCCCTAAAGGCCTCTGGGATAAGTGGGATTATAGCGAAGTCCTTTGGAAGAATATTTTACAGAAATTGCATTAATCTAGGTATCCCTCTCCTGATCGGGGACACAGAGTGGCTGAACGATGGAGATGAAATCGAGGTAGACTGGAGAAGCGGGATCGTAAGAAAAGACGATGAATCGAGAAGATTTGAGCCGTTAGATGACTTCCTATTTGCAATAGTTATGGAAGGCGGGATAATAAATTACGTGAGGGGGAGGGATGACTTGTGCATAGAGTAGCGGTAATCAAAGGAGACGGCATTGGCATTGAAGTAACAGAGGCTGCGATGAAAGTCATAGAGGCTGTAACCGACAGGATAGAATTTGTCGAGTTCGAAGGAGGATTTAGAGTATTTGAAAGATACGGAGTTCCAATAAGGGGGGAGGATATAGAAGAGATAAGAAAAATGGACGCTGTACTGTTCGGAGCAACAACGACTCCATTCAACGTTCCAAACTATAAAAGTCTGATTCTAACACTTAGAAAAGAACTAGGGCTCTATGCTAACCTCAGAATAATCCCAGACCTGTGGAATGGCAGGGAGATTTATGTAGTTAGAGAAAACAGCGAAGGCCTTTACTCAGGGATGTTCAGAGCAACGGAGGATAGGGTTATTGATTTCAGAATTATAACGGAGGAAGGTTCAAGGAGAATAGCGAGATTTGCGGTTGAGCTGGCAAAGAATAAAGAAAGCTTCATTACCCTTGTTCATAAAGCCAACGTTCTCATGGGAGATCGCTTTTTCAGGAAGACAGTTATCAGAGAGGCCGAAAAAGAGGGAATTGACGTTAGGGAAAGGCTCGTGGATTCCTTTACAATCGACCTCGTTAGAAACCCATGGAACCATGGGATAATCCTAACAGAGAACCTCTTCGGGGACATTCTCTCAGACTTGGCAGCTATTCATGCGAGAAGCATTGGGGTTATCCCTTCGGGGAACTATGGAATTGACATCGCCCTATTCGAACCCATTCACGGCTCTGCACCAGACATAGCTGGGAAGGGAATAGCGAATCCCATTGGCGCTATCTTAAGCGGTGCCATGCTTCTGGACTATCTGGGCCTAGATGGTTGGAAAATCTGGAATGCCGTGAGAAGTTACGTGAAAGTAGGTAGTCTAACACCTGATTTGGGGGGAGTTGCTATGACAAGGGATGTTGTTGAAGGAGTTATCGAGGAAATTGAGTCTGAAATTGATCCTCTGGAATGGGATGAAGTTTGGACTGATGAGATAAGGATAAGTTTTATTCCGACTATGTTCACGAAATAATGTTGTATTTGCAACATAATTTGAGAATTTAGAAATGAATATTACAAAAAGAATTTAAATCTTTCCAAATGTTAGACAACGGAGGTGTTTGGAATGGTAGAGTGTCCGGTTTGTGGTATGGAAATTGAAGTTGAGGGGGTAGAGTTACACGAGATAGTGGAGTGCTCAACATGCGGCTCAGAGCTTGAGGTAGTTAGCACAGACCCTCTGATACTTGAAGAACTTCCAGAAGTTGAGGAAGACTGGGGAGAGTAATCCTTCGTTTATTTTCTTTTTGGAGGTAAGACAATGAAAATCGGCATAACGTACACCATAATGCGACAAGAAGAAAAAATGCTTAGAGAGAGTGCGAAAGAATTTGGAGAGGTTCTAATGTTGCCCGATAGGGAAACAATATTCCCAGAAATCTTTGATCTAGACGTAGTGATAATAAGAAATGTTAGCCATTTCAAAGCCCTGTACATGGCGAAGCTCTTTGAAGAGGCAGGGATTATAACGGTCAATCCATTTAACATAATACTCGAAGCAGGTGACAAGCTCTTTGCTACTTTGAAGCTCAGCAAAAAAGTTCCCGTTCCAAAGTGGGCAGCTGCATTCGACAAAGAAAGTGCTCTTAAAGCCGTAGAAAAACTCGGTTATCCAGTAGTTACAAAACCGGTTTTTGGAAGCTGGGGGAGGATGGTAAGCAAGATAAACGATAGAGATGCGGCTGAGGCCGTCATAGAGCACAAATCATGGATGGGAAACCCGCTCCATAAGGTTTACTACATCCAAGAATACGTGGAAAAGCCAGGGAGGGACATTAGAAGCCACGTTATTGGTGGGGAATTTGTAACTGCAATATACCGCTATTCGGATCATTGGGTCACCAACACCGCCAGAGGCGGAAAGGCAATCCCGTGTGATGATGAGGAGGTTAAGGAAATTTCCATCAAGGCATGGGAAGCATTCGGTGAAGGCGCCCTTGCGATAGATATTTTTGAAAGCGAGAGAGGTCTGCTAGTAAATGAAGTTAATCCCGCTATGGAGTTCAAAAACGTCGTTAGGGTTACAGGGGTTAATGTTGCCCAAAAAATCGTTGAGTATGCGGTTGAGGTGGCTAAAAAATGATTAAAGCAGCAGTTGTTGGTGCAAGCGGTTATATCGGTGGGGAACTTGTCAGACTCTTAGCAATGCACCCCGAGGTTGAAATAGTAGCAATAACTTCACGAAAACATGCCGGAAAAAAAGTTCATAAAGTTCACCCAAATCTCAGAGGTTTAAATTTGCGCTTTACGGATAAATACAACTTCGATGCGGATGTTATATTTTTAGCAGTTCCTCACGGAGAATCCATGAAGATCATTAACGAATTCCTTGGGGGTGCGAAAATAATTGACCTGAGTGCAGATTTTAGAGTACGTCCGGATCTTTACAGGAAGTACTACGGGGAGCACATGCTCCCAGAGCTTATAGATGAGTTCGTTTACGGGTTGCCTGAGATTCACAGAGAAGAGATCAAAAAAGCTGAGCTGATAGCGAATCCAGGTTGCAATGCTACTGCAGCTATCCTGGCTTTATATCCGTTTAAGGGGTATGTTGACGAGGCAATAGTAGATTTAAAAGTCAGCTCAAGTGCCGGGGGAAGAAGGGAAAATGTCGCAAGCATTCATCCCGAAAGATCCCACGTGGTTAGGGTTTACAAACCGTTCCACCATAGGCATGAAGCCGAGGTAATCCAGGAAACTAATGTAAAAGCTCAATTCACGGTTCACTCCGTTGACTTGGTAAGGGGACTTTTAGCAACAATTCACTTCAAGATGGATACAAGCGAAAAAGAACTCTACAGGAGGTTTTTCCGCTATCTAGGGGAGCCGTTCATAAGAATTGTTAAAGAGAGAGGGGGAATGCAGAGGTTGCCCGATCCAAAGTATGTAATAGGGAGCAATCTCGTAGACATAGGTTTTGTTTATGACGAAGAGAACCAGAGGGTTATACTATTTTCCGCGTTAGACAATCTGATCAAAGGCGGTGCCGGGCAGGCTGTACAAAACATGAACATAGCTTTTGGGTTGGACGAAACAATGGGGCTGAACTATCTGCCAGTGTATCCCATTTGAAAAGGTGAAGAGAAATGAGGGTCGTTAAAATCGGAGGTGCAGTTTTGGATAACCTTGAGCGCTTTGAGAGTGCCATTGTGGGCGACGTAATAGCTCACGGCGGCTCGGATTACGTTAATGAGCTTTCTGAAAAAATGGGGATAGAAGTTACATGGCTTAAAAGTCCTTCTGGGGTGGAATTTAGGTACACCCCAAAGGAGGTCATAGAAGTTTACCTCATGGCCATAATGAAGGCCAATAAAAGGATAGTTTCTTTCCTTCAGAGTCAGGGGATTAACGCTGTGGGGGTAAGTGGGCTTGATTTGGGCCTCATAAAAGCCGAAAGGAAAAAACTTGTTAAGGCTATAATTAACGGAAAAAAAGTTGCTATAAGGGATGATTATTCGGGTATCATTAAAGAGGTTAATGTCGAGGCCTTAAAAGAGCTCATTAGAATCGGAGTTCCTGTTATAGCCCCAATAGCAATGAGTGAAACCTTCGAGCCTTTAAATATAGATGGGGATAAGCTCGCTTATGAAGTAGCTCTAAGCCTAAAGGCAGAGGAGCTTGTGTTTTTGACTGATACAGCGTTCTTAGTTAATGGGGAGATAGTTAGGAGCATTAAGACTAACAAAATTGAAGAGTTCATGCCGTTTGCAGGAGGAGGGATGAAGAGAAAACTGCTAATGGCTAAAAAATCTGTCGAGAGCGGTATTAAAAGAGTGATCATTCAGGGATTTAACGGCAGGACGGTGATTGAATGAAGGAGATGAGCCTTTACAAAAAGAGGCTGAAACTTGTTAGGGGAAAGGGAGTATACGTCTGGGACGAAGAGGGGAATAGATACCTTGACGCTATAGCAGGAATTGGTGTGGCAATACTAGGTCACTCAAACGAAAGGTTGGCAAGTATAATAGCAGAGCAGATGGAGAAGCTTGTGGTTGCAGGTCCAATGTTCAATCACGAGGAAAAAGAAGAAGCCCTCGAGGAGCTTTCAAGGTTTGTCAGTTTTGAGTATGCATACTTCGGAAACTCCGGCACGGAAGCAGTTGAAGCGGCTTTGAAGTTTGCGCGCTTTTACACCGGCAAGAAAGAAATAATTGCGATGACGAAAGCATTTCACGGGAGGACATTTGGCTCTCTAAGTGCGACCTGGAAGAAAAAATATAGAGAAGGCTTTGGACCGCTCGTACCGGGGTTTAAACACATACCTTTCAACAACGTTGAAGCCGCAAAAGAAGCAATAACAAAAGAGACTGCTGCGGTGATAGTTGAGCCGATTCAAGGGGAAGGAGGTATTGTGCCGGCTAAAGAAGAATTTATTAAGACTTTGAGAGACCTAACAGAAGAAAATGATGCATTGCTTATAGTGGACGAAGTTCAAAGTGCTTTTAGAACCGGGAAGTTCCTTGCAATTGAGCACTATAACGTCCAGCCCGATATGGTCACTATGGGTAAAGGACTTGCGAACGGCATCCCAATAGGAGTAACGCTGACTAACTTTGATGTGCCTAGAGGAAAGCATGGCTCAACTTTCGGGGGAAATCCTCTGGCGTGTAAAGCAATGGCGACAACATTGAGAATCCTAAGGGAGGAGAAGCTCATAGAAAAGGCTTCAGAAAAGAGTATAACTGTGACTGGGGATAAAGTAATAATGACAAGGGGCAAGGGGTTAATGCTTGGAATTCTCTTGAGAGAGAGCGCGGGGAAATACGTAGAAATGCTTCAGGGAAAAGGCTTACTTGTAAACACTGCTGGAAGCAGAGTAATCAGGCTTTTGCCTCCATTAATAATCACAAAAGAGCAGATGCTCTGGGTTAAAGAGACCATAGAGGGTGCTTTGAATGGAAATCAGTGAAGAAGAAAAAATTGAATTCCTAAGAGAACTTGTGAGCATCTACAGCCCAAGCGGAGAAGAGGAAAAAGTTGCAAAATTTTTATTAGAGTCATTTGAAAGCTTCGGCGTCGAGGCGTACATTGACGAAGTGGGGAATGTTATAGCTGAAAAAAGTGGGAAGGGTAAGAGAATACTCTTGGCAGGACATATGGATACTGTTAGGGGGTATATCCCCATTAGAATAGAGGACAACTACCTATGGGGGAGGGGGAGCGTTGATGCTAAAGGTCCATTGGCGGCTTTCTTTTTTGCCTTTCTCGAAAGCGATGCAAATCTAATCTTTGCAGGTTTGGTGGACGAAGAGAGATACTCTCTCGGAGCTAAAAATTTGGAAATTCCAAAGCCAGACTTCATAATTATCGGAGAACCCAGCGGATTTGAAGGTGTTACAATTGGATATAGGGGAAGTTTGACCATGAAGTTCGTTGAAAAAGTAGAGAAGTTCCATGGAAGTCTAAGCTCAAAAGGTGCCGCAGAAAAATTGATTGACACATGGCTGGAGCTTAGCAAGGACTTTGGCGAAGGCTTTGATAATCCCAGCGGGAGAATCTTGACGTTTAACGCTTACGAGAGGGATTTTGACTTTTATGGAGAGATGATTGTGAATATAAGAACACCACCTAATTACGAGCCTTCAATTAAAGGTGAGATTCTGGATTTCGTACCTGCCTATGAGGTATCTCCTCGTAGTTTATTAGTCCGGGCTTTTGTTAGGGCCATACGAAAAAATGGTGCAAAGCCAAGATTGAAGAGAAAATTGGGGACGGCGGACATGAATATCCTTGCTCCTAAATTTGGAGTTGATGCCGTTGCCTATGGACCGGGAGATTCAAGATTGGATCATACTCCTTACGAACGTTTGAACTTGGAGGAATACATAGCGAGCATAAAAATATTAGAAACAGCATTAGGGGAGCTAGCGAATATCTAAAAGCCTCTCTATAGCTTCATTTACATCTCTAACATCTTGTCCTACCATAAGAAAGTCAAAGTCTTTTCCATATGTTTTCTTGTAATTCTCTACTAAAAGGCCGTCGTTTACTGTGTCACCAATGTAAATTCCTTCTTCACCTTTTGGTAGATGCCATAGACTTCTTGGATCTGGTTTGGTGTAGAGCTCTCTTGTTACAGCATTTTCAAAACGAAAATCGAGTATTGTCTCTGCTAACCTAAGCTCTAACGCACTTCTCCCTGTTACAACTCCAATCTTAAATCGCTCACTAGCTTTTTCTAAAAGTTCTTTCCTTACTATTGGTTTCTCCTTCTTCCAGAGCCCTTCAAACTCAAAGACTCTATTCTCATACATTTCACCGAGATAGAATGTGTTAAAAACTCTCTCGATGCTTTTTGGGTCTATCATAATTCCAAAAGTTTCTCTGACCCATTCTATGCCAGTTCCTGCTGGAAAGTCTTGCACGAATTTTCTTAGATCCCCGGTTAATGCACCGATTATTAGAGCTTCACTGACTTTAAAGTCGTCTCCAAAAGCTCCTTTTTTCCGGAGATTCCTTATTAACTCTAATTCTACCTCAATGTTTTTTCCAAAAAATTTTAGGAAGTGCTCGGCAGTGAATTTAGTTGCTAAGTCGTAGCTTTCCCTCACATCAATTAAAACACCATCGATGTCAAATATTAGCCACATCAAGGAACTCCTCCAGCGCTTTTATTAGCTCTTCATTCTCTTCCTTTCTACCCACGGTAACTCTTATGTGCCCCTGAAGTCTTCCCTCAAGTTTTCTTACTACAATCCCCCTTTCAAGCAAGAATTCGTAAGCATTAAGTCTCATCAAAAGGAAGTTCGCGTCGCTTGGATATGCATACTCCTTAAATTTTTTATAGAGTCTTTCGCGTTCTCTAACTATGTATTTTACTCTCTCTTCGATCACATTGTAATGATCCAGCATCACCATTGCTGCTATCATGCTTAAGGAGTTTACACCAAACGGTGGCTTTATTCTGTACAGTGCGTCAATAATTTCTGTATCGGCTAGCAGATAACCTAACCTTATTCCTGCCAGGCCAAAGGCCTTTGAAAAAGTCCGGAGGATTAGTAGATTATTGTACTCATCCAATAGATCGACGCAGTTTTCCTTTGAAAACTCTGCATACGCTTCATCTATAACAACGGGGGCTCCACTGTCGAGGACTTTCAAAATTTCTTCTCTTGGCTGACTGTTCCCAGTAGGATTGTTCGGGGAGGTTATGAAAATAATACTTGCTTTTTTGGCTTTTTTCGCGATCTCCTCGCCGTTTATTAGAAACTGTTCGTTGAGGGGTACCTCAACAATTGGAATCCCCTCCAGCTTTGCATAAAAGTAGTACATGCCGAATGTGGGAGGGGTAGTGATTATGTAATCCCCCTCAAAAATTTTTATTAAATAGTCCAAGAGTTCATCGCTCCCATTGCCTACAGCGACATTCCTCGGGCTGAGTCCATAAAATTCTGCAATTTTTTCTCTAAGGGGCATTGACGTTATGTGGGGATAGCGGTTAAAAGGAGTTTTTCTAAGCTTCTCGAAGATCTCATCCTTTATTTCATCTGGTAGGTCAAATGGATTTTCATTTTTATCGAGCCAGATTCTGTAGTTTCCTTCAATCACTTTGTATGGTTTGAAAGTTTTAACCATCTCTCTAATCTTCATTTCCTACGCCTCCTCAGCTCGTTCATCACTTCTCCCAAGCTTATTTCATTGTAGGCAAGTAAAACAAGTAAATGATAAAGTAAATCGGCTGTTTCATAGATTATATTCTCTCTTTTATCGGCTACTAAAACTTCTATAGCCTCTTCCCCGAACTTTTTGTATATCTTCTCTTTTCCTTCTTTAAATAACAAGGAAGTGTAGGATTTCTCTTTTGGAGCCTTCTTGCGTTCTTTTATGAGCTCCTCAAGTTCTCTTAGGATCGTGAGAGAATAATCTATCTCTTTCTCAGTTTTTTCGGGTTCACCAAGTTTACGATAGAAGCATGAGTAGTTCCCTGTGTGACATGCAACGCCAACTTGCTCAACAATTAAGAGTAAAGCATCGTTATCGCAGTCTATTCTTACCTCTCGTACTTTTTGAACGTTTCCGCTAATCTCACCTTTCATTCGAATCCTTTTCTGACTTCTTGAATAGTAGTGGGCGTATCCTGTCTTAATTGTCTTTTCCAAGGCTTCTTTGTTCATATATGCTAATGTTAATACTTCTCCTTTAGTGTCTTGGACGATTACTGGGACAACGCCGTTGTTCTTTTTCCAATCAACTTTTTCGAGAAGTCTCTTCATTTTCCATCACTCTAGTCTTATAGGAATGCCCTTTTTGGCAAGGTACTCTTTTAGTTCTCTAACAGTGTATTTCTCATAGTGGAATATTGATGCGGCTAAAGCAGCACTTGCGCCGATTTTAAATGCCTCGTAAAAGTGCTCTGGTTTTCCTGCTCCACCAGAAGCGATAACAGGTATATCAACGGCATCAACAATGGCCTTAGTTAATGGAATGTCAAAGCCCTGTTGAGTCCCATCTGTGTCCATACTCGTGAGTAGGATTTCACCGGCCCCGAAATTTTCGACTTCCTTTGCCCACTTTATAGCATCAATTCCCCTCGGCTTTCTTCCACCGTGTGTGTGGACTTCCCAGTATTTACCGTTCCACTTTGCATCAATCGCTATAACTAAATTTGCAGAACCAACGATCCTTGCAGCCTCTTCTATGAGCATTGGGTTGTCAACAGCGGCAGTATTAAGAAAAACCTTATCTGCTCCATTTTTGATGATCTCCTTAATCTCATCGACGCTTTTAATTCCACCACCTACAGTAAAGGGAACATAAATTTCTTCAGCTATGCTCTTAACTAGCTCCAAAAGAATTTTCCTCTTTTCAAACGAAGCTGTAATATCCAAAAAGACTATCTCATCTATTCCCTCTTCTTCATACCTCTTGGCAAGTTCTATTGGATCGCCTGCATCCCTAATGTTCTTGAATTTTATCCCCTTGACAACTCTACCATTTTTTATATCTAATGCGGCTATAACTCTTTTAGCTAACATTTTAAAGCCTCCAGCACCTCTTGTAATTTAATTTTGCCTTCATAAAGGGCCTTTCCGATAATTACGCCCGAAAATCCTGTGCCTTTAAGTTTCAAAATATCATCTATGCTTGAAACCCCTCCAGCGTATATGAACTCTTCTTTCCCCCAAAATCGTTTTATGTTCCCTATCCCAGTTAAAGTGCCGTCTTTTTCAGTCGCTGTGTAGATAAATCTGTCAATGTAATCCTTGAGCATCTCATACGCTTCTTCGACTTTTAATGAACTCTCCTCCACCCATCCCTTCAAAACGATTTTTCCACCTCTTGCGTCTAAACTAACGGTTATACCATCGAAATCTCGAACTACTTTTTCCAAAAATTCCGTGTCAAAGGCTTTAGTGCCGATTATAACGTTCTCAACTCCAATCTTGTAAGCTTTTGCAATGCTTTCATAACTCCTGAAGCCGCCTCCAATTTGAACTTTCATACCGGTTTTATCTATTATTTCCTTAACAACGTCGAGATTTTGTGGGTTCCCTGTAAAAGCCCCATCTAAGTCGACAATATGTATTTTGTCAACATAATTCGCAAATCTTTCGGCAATCTCTACGGGATTGCCATAAACTTTTACATTCTCCTTTCTTCCTTTGTAAAGGCGGACGGCCTTTCCGCTCATGATGTCAATAGCAGGGTATACCTCCATATCAAAGCCTCCTGAAGTTTCTCAAAAGCTTTAGGCCAACTTTGCCTGATTTCTCTGGATGGAACTGAACACCAAAGACGTTATCTCTCCAGACTGCTGATGGGAAAACTATCTCCCTTCCTTTCGATTGATAATCTGTAACGCCGGTAACTATGTCTCTGTTCTCGGGATTTGCATAGTAAGAGTGGACAAAGTAAAAGTAAGCTCCATCCTTTATTCCCTCAAACAGGGGACAATCTTTTTTCTGCCACACCTGGTTCCAGCCGATGTGCGGTGTTCTAACTCCTCTAAACCTCACAATGTTACCTTTGAATATCCCCAACCCCTTTCCTTCACTCTCTTCGCTCCACTCAAAGAGTAACTGGAGTCCAAGACATATCCCGAGGAATGGCTTCCCTTCGTTTATACCATCTATGATAGCTCCCCGTAGTGGCTCAAGCTTCTCCATCACTGCTCCAAAATTTCCAACACCGGGGAGGACTATTTTCTCGGCCTTCTCTATCTCGTAGGGATCGTTTGTTATTTTCCCACCCAAGGCCTTTCTCACGTTGGCTAAGTTTCCTATGCCAAGATCAATTATTGTTATCGTCTTAACACCCCTTTTGTGCTCTTTAAGCGCTTGCTCTGACTCAGGGCCTGCTTTAGAGCAACTCCCAGTCCCTTAAAGGTCGCTTCTATTATATGGTGGGCATTAATTCCGCTCAATTGCTTCACATGTATTGTGGCACCAAGAGTCCTCGCTAGGGCCCAAAGAAACTCCCTCACTAAGGTTAGCTCAAAGCCCTCTTCATTTTCCTTGAGATCAAGTTCAAGATTGAGGTATGGTCTTGAAATATCAACTGCAATGAGAACTAATGCATCATCCATTGGCATTATTGCGTTCCCAAAGCGTGTTATCTTTTTGTTTCTGATCTTCTCTCTAAGTTCTTCCCCCAACACTATGCCTAAATCCTCCCACAAGTGGTGTCTTAAATCATAAGTGGCCCTGATGTTGACGTTCTCTTCCATGTAAAAGAATAAAGCGGTGAGGAGGTGGTCGAATACCCTGTCTCCAGTGTTTATGCTTCCTTCAATGCCAATCTCTACGGTTATGTCAGTTTCTCGTGTTTTTCGTTTCATTTTCTTACCTCCATTGATTTCTTGTGCATTTCAAGGCCCTCAATTTCAGCTAGACGAATTCCCAAGTATCTCTCCCTCAAGAACTCCTCTCTGCTGACGTATGCTAAGCTAATCTTTTTCATGAAATCCATCACTGTTAAAACTCCACTAAACCTTGCTGTTCCTCCAGTTGGTAAGACGTGGTTAACTCCAAGGAAATAATCTGCTGCCGGCACGGGGGTGTATTCTCCCAAATATATGGCTCCCGCATTTTCTATCAGCTCTACCAGCTTCATAGGCTCCTTTGTGAGTATCTCTAAGTGCTCTGGAGCTATTTCGTTGGCTTTTTTGGCGCATTCTTCTAGGCTCTCACATAGAACAACTTCAATTCCTTCCACATTACAGTATTCTGCGAGCTCTTTTGAAGTTGTCAAAAGCCAGGCTTTCGAGTCTTTTCCGTGTTCAAGTTGGGAAAGTAGATCATACAACACATACTCTTTCTTTGCGGTTTCGTCTGCTATGACAGCTATTTCCGATGGCCCAGCTAAGCTATCTATCCCTACAATACCAAAAACTTGCCTCTTTGCTTCATTTACGAACTTGTTGCCCGGACCGAAGATTTTATCTACCTTCTTCATGCCGATTCCATAAGCCATTGCCCCAATCGCTTGAATGCCTCCAAGCTTGTAAACCTCTTTAATATCAAGAATCTCTGCGATGTATAGCACATAAGGATCAACTTTGCCATCTTTAGGCGGTGTTGTAACGACTATCTCTTTAACTCCGGCTATCTTTGCCGGCACACCAATCATCATAAGCGTTGAAGGTAATGGCTTTCCTCCTGGAACATAGATTCCTATTCTCCTGATAGGTCTATAAATTATCCCGTAAATTGATGCATTTCTTATGTAAAGCTCGTCCTTTTCTTTTTGTCTTGCGTGATACTCCCAAATTCTTTCTATTATGCGCTTAATGATCTCTTTATCCCTCTCTGGAATTTGCTTTTCTGCCTCGTCAAATTCCTCTTCACTTACACGAAATTCTCCATCGTATCCATCGAACTTTTTTGAATATTCTCTAACAGCTTCAACGCCTCTTTCCCTGATATCTCTTAAGATCTCGGCTACGTAGCTTTCTAATTCAAGATCCATTTTTAATGACCTCCTTAATTTTTAAAACAAGCTTGTTAACCTCCTCAAACTTTGTTTTTTGTGATATTCTGTTAACCAAAAGGAGAGCAGAAACATCCATAATCTTCTCTATCTCGATCAGGTTATTTGCTTTCAATGTATTGCCTGTCTCAACAATATCAACAATAGCATCTGCAATCCCGATTCTTGGGGCGAGCTCAATACTTCCGTGGAGCTTTATCACTTCGACTTCAATTCCTTTTTTCTCGAAGAATCTTTTCGTGAGATTTGGGTATTTGGTGGCGATTCTGAACCCGTCCATTTCCTCAACATCAACTACGTTGTCTTTAGGCATTGCCAAACTTAAGCGACACTTTCCAAAAGGTAGTTCAAGTGGAACGAGCACGTCACTTCCCCTCTCTTCAACCACGTCGCTTCCAGCTATACCTACATCTATCCCATGTTCCACATATACTGGAACATCGAAAGATCTAGCTAAAAGAAGTTCATATCCGCCATTTTTTACTATTAGTTCTCTGTTTTTTGGTGTTTCTAGTCTAATTCCGGCTTTTTTCAAAATTTCAAGTGAACCACTAAGCAATCGGCCTTTAGGAAGAACAAATCTCATTCTTCCACCTCCACTGGGACGCCAAGCTTAACGAGCCTTCTTGCAAGTCTGTACGCTTTCTGGAGATCTCCACCAATCTTTTTTCTGCTCTTCTCGAGTTTCCCTCCGGCAAGTTTTGAAAGCGCGCTCAGGTCAAAAGCAAATCCAAAGGCACTAGTTCCTTTGAAGATGTACTCTCCTCCCCCACCTAGGGGCTTGCCGAGCTTAGATGAATAAACTTCAAAGATTATGTCGCTGTAGTAGGGTAGAGGTCTTATTGTTCCGAAGTCTATGAAGATCCTTTCATCGTCAATTATCTCGATGATTTTGTTGAGCTTCTCATATTCGCAACTTTTTCCTCTGAAATTAAATAAACGCCAGAGTTCTTCTTTTTTCTTCTTGTTTATGGGGAGTTTTTCAATGATTTCAAAATTTCTACTTGTTAGGGCCTTGAATACTTCTGTTTCAAATTCTTCAATCCCTTTAATGGCATTCTTCCACATTCCCAAACTGCCAACATCAATGTAAAAATCTTCAATCCCGAGTGCTTCGAGGGATGTTATAACCGTTAGCAGAACCTCCACCGCCATTTTTGTGATGTCTCCTCCAATGTACTCAACACCGGCCTGCCATTCCCCTTTAACGCCTCCATCTAGAACCTCGCTGATGTAATAAAGCTTAAGCTTTTTGGGAGCTTTCAGATTCACCAGAATCTGCGACGTCAAATCGGGTTTTATAATGTAAAATTCATTGTTGTATGAGAACTTTGTGCCTTTCCTGAGTTCTCTATTGAATTCCTCTATTGTTGGCAGGAATATCTCCTTATACCCCCAAAGCTCAAATGTCCTCCTTAAATACTTGGCAATATTCGCTAGTCTCTCTGATTCGGAAAATATATCCTTCCTCACAATAGCCCCTCCAAAAGCTTTTGGTTTAAAATCTCTTCAGCTAATTGATATTGGAGTACACACTTTCCAGAATAGTCAATGATGATGGTAGTAAGTCACCAGAACAGCAATAGAAGATACACTCTCCCAGGGTTGTATCATTTTTTCACTTTTGGTTCTTAATATCTCTAAGCTCTTCATTTTTTACCACCTTGATTGCTGATATTTTCATGCTTTATAAATCTTATGGCGAAAAACTTTCGGTGCTATCAAGAGAAAGATTAAATCCTCGGAAACACAATTGAACTATGGTGGTGAAGATGTTTGCTGAGATAATCACCATAGGAGATGAACTGCTGACCGGCAACACCGTTGACAGCAACTCCGCGTTTATAGCTCAAAAGCTCACGGAAAGGGGATATTGGGTAAAGAGAATAACAACCGTTGGGGATGATGTTGAGGACATAAAAAGCGTGATCAGAGAGGCTCTCTCCCGAAAGCCAGAAGTCTTGATAATAGCTGGGGGGTTAGGTCCAACACACGACGATGTTACGATGATTGCAGTTGCCAAAGCTCTTGGCGTTGAATTGGAATTAAGGGAAGATGCCCTCAGGAGAATTGAGGAATTTTACTTGGATCTCTATAAGAAGGGCTTTATAGATGATCCGGAAATTAATGAGGCACGTAAAAAGATGGCGTACCTACCAAAGGGAGCCGAGATGCTCAACAACCCCGTTGGGGCTGCTCCAGGCGCTTTTTTGAGTTATGAAAACACAAAAATATTTGTCCTCCCCGGAATGCCAAGAGAAATGAAGGCAATGCTTGAAAACGAAGTGCTTCCCAGACTTGGAAGGAGAGTGTTCATTCAAAAAAAGCTTCTAGCAGAGATAACAGACGAATCGAAGCTTGCTCCAATATTAAATGAAACGTTGAGCAAGTTCAGGATAAAGATACACTCATCTCCAAAGGGCTTTGGGAAATACATTGGAATAATTCTCTTTGGAGAATCAGAGGAGGAAATTGAAAGAGCAAAGAAATTCATGGAGGAAAAGGGAATAAGGTTTGAAGAGGTTTAAGGGATTTGGAAGATACGCATTGTATTTGTCCCCACGGTCTTTCCTATTGGTCTTCCCTCTGTTAAAAGCACTGTATCATCTTCTTTGACTATTCCCAATCCCTTTACCAGCATTATTATGTCCTTTTCGTTAAAGTTCTCCTCCATGCAGAATGAATAAACGCCATAGGAAAAGGCTAAGTTGTTGCAGACCCTCTCACTGCTTGAAAAAGCTAAAATCCACTGTTTCGGTTTGAAGCGGGATATTAGCCTTGGAGTTAGCCCGGTCCTTGTGGGGGTTAGGATGTATTTTATGTCTATGGCACAAAGAGCATCTATAACACTACGTGTTATCGCTTCTTTTATAGTGCTTCTTTTTGGTAACGAGTCAATCCAAGCGCGCAATCTGGAATAACCTAGGGATTCCCTATACTCCTCCGTTGTCTTAGCTATCTTTGCCATCATTTCCACCGCTTCAACGGGATACTTTCCTATGGCAGTCTCTTCAGAGAGCATCACCGCATCAGTTCCGTCGAGTATCGCATTCGCGACATCTGTTACCTCTGCCCTTTTGGGTATCCGTTCGGTGGTCATTGAGACGAGCATTTGGGTGGCAGTTATTACCGGCTTTGCTGCTAAATTGGTCTTTTTTATAAGCTGTTTCTGCATTATAGGGAGCTTTTCAATCGGCATTTCAACGCCAAGATCGCCCCTCGCTATCATTATTCCATCAGCAGCGTTTAGAATTTCATCGAAGTTCCTCACAGCGTCAGGTCTCTCTATTTTCGCAATCACGAAGAGATCTGCATTTTTCTTTTCAAGAAAGCTCTTTACTTTGAGCACATCATAAACCGAACCTACAAAAGATAGACCTATAGCATCTACCCCATGTTCAATTGCGAACTCTATTATCTCAAAGTCCCTTGGAGTTATTGCCTCTATCGGGAGATTCGCTTTTGGAATGTTTATCCCCTTATGGGAGAACAGTATCCCCCCGTTCACTACAACACATTCGACCTCATTTTCTCTGACTTCCTCAACCCTCAGCATTATGTAGCCGTCGCTCAGGTATATGGTATCACCTTTTGAAACCAGCTTTGGTAAGTCTTTAAACTCAACTGGAATAGTTGTTTCGTCACCTTCGACGTCTCTCGTCGTAAGCACAACTTTATCTCCCTTTCTTAGGGTTACGGAGTCCCCTTTTATCTTTCCCACTCGCATTTTTAATCCTGGCAAATCCCCTAAAATTGCAACTCTCCTTTCCAATTTCTCGGCGACATCTCTCACTGTCTCAATGGTCTTTGCGTGCTCTTCAAGGGTTCCATGGGAGAAGTTTATCCTCGCAACACTCATTCCAGCTTTTATCATCTTTTTTATGGTCTCTTTTTGCTTAGAAGCCGGCCCTATCGTGGCAATTATCTTTGTCTTATGAGAGGGAAGCTCCATTTCTCTCACCATTTTCTTTTTCCATCTGGGATTAATTAAGTTTTCTGGAATTCGAAAGATATTTTAAAGCCATCCTCTTAACTTTCTTCATGAGAAGAAAACTGATAACCGTAATTCCTCCCGAGGAGATACTTAAAATCAAGGAGAGCTCCAAGGCAAGGGTTGATATAAAAATCCGAGAAGCTGAGGCCTATTTTGGAATGCCCAGATGGGAGATAATCATTGATGGAAGCAACGAGGAAATCGAGAAGTTCATGAACGTCTTGATGAAGTCTAGGGCGGGAGGTTAGTAAAGCTCTCCAATTTTTCGTTTTCCTCAAGTTCTTTCTCCTTTTTCTTTAGGTATTGGGAGTACCAGCGGGTATAGATGCGAAAGATTAGATAAATCACTATCACGCTTAGTATTGCTCCTATAAGCTGTTTATCTGTAACTTCTCTCAGCGGAATGGGCATTTATTTCCCCCTTTTCGTTCCAAATATTCTTCTAAGAGTGTTTTCAAGCCGAAGAGAATGAAAAACAGCAGAAAAAGAATCAAAACCCATTTTGTGGAAACTCCAGATGTAACCTGCATTTATCCCACCAGTGCGTTCTTTAATCCGAATTCTTTCACCAGTTCAGCCGCTTTAAGCATCTCATCGTTTGTGAGCCTTCTATCAATTTCGGGATATTCATGAGCCCTGTACTCTGGACGGTATTGGAACATTACATTGACCCTAACATTCCTGCCGAGATTTTCGCTTATCCACTCTAAAATTGGCCTTGTGCAGCACTCTAAATGACCCGGCATTACAAGATGCCTTATCAAAAACTCGGCTTTGTAGTGTTTTTTAGCTAGTAAAAAGTTCCTTGTAACTGTTTCCCAGTATCTGGGAGCTTTTGAGTATTTAAGTGCATCTTCATCGTTGCCCCATTTGAAGTCCCCAAGATAAACATCGACAATCCCATCCAAAAGTTTCATGCTTTTTTCGCTCATGTACATGTTGGAATTCCACACTACCGGAATCGGAACTTTGACATACTTTAGAGTCTCAAGGATAAAAGGAAGGTTTGGAGTTGGCTCGCCACCAACGAAGTTAACGTTCTTCGCCCCCTCAGCATAGGCTACCGCTATCTTAACGGCCATCTCCTTGGGAGAATACCTCAAGCCTACGCGGTATTGGCTTATGTCCCAGTTCTGACAGAAGACGCACCTAAAGTTGCACCCGGAAAAGAAGACTGTATAAGACGGCACGAGCTCTGGCTCCTCCCCTATGTGGAGAAAATCACTCGCCACTAAACTTTCTTTCACTCTGCAGTAGCCGATCTCTTCAAATCTATTTGCGTGGCATTTGAACTCGCACAGCTCACAGCTTTCAAGCATTTTATACGCTATCAGGGCTTTTAAATCGAGGAGGCTCTTTTTGGGATTCTCTTTTAAATCGTTCTCTCTCAACTTTCCCATGCCTTCTTCGTGTGTTTCCCACAGACTCTCAAGATCCTCATCTTCTCCGAAATTAACCTCTACCTGCTTTGAATAGAAGAAATTTGGCTTTTCTTCTCCGCTTAAGATTGAAAAGTAATGGGGTAATGCATCTTTTGCTCGTTTAACTTCATCGAGTTCTACCCGCCTAAACCACATGACCATCGATTAATAATAGCACATGAACTATTAAAAGTTTAAACCTCTCCGAATGTAGCCCTGAAATACTTCCTTTGTTGAATGATTAATCTTCGATAGCATCTCCCTTTTCTCAAAGATTCTTCGAAAGACTATGCTAAACAAAAAAGCTTATTTAAGCAATAGTCGTTAAATAAGGCTGTTTTCTTGGTTTACGTCAATTAAACTATTTTATGAACCCAAAACCTTTATTAAAATTCAAGCATTAATGAACTTTGGTGATCTTCTATGAAAGGTTGGTGGGGAAGAATCCTAAGGGTTGATTTAACCAACAACAAAGTCTGGGTGCAGGAATATTCTCCGGAAGTTGCAAAGAATTTTATTGGTGGTAGAGGTCTAGCAGCCTGGATTCTTTGGAATGAAGCAAAGAACGTAGATCCTCTTGGGCCAGAAAACAAGTTAGTTTTTGCAAGTGGTCCATTTAACGGTCTCCCAACACCAAGCGGTGGAAAGATGGTTATAGCTGCCAAGAGCCCCCTGACCGGTGGTTATGGCGATGGTAACCTCGGAACAATGGCCACCGTGCATTTAAGAAAAGCCGGCTATGATGCCCTTGTCGTTGAAGGAAAGGCCAAAAAGCCCGTCTATCTCTACATCGAGGACGACAACGTGAGCATTCTCAGTGCCGAGGGTCTCTGGGGCAAAACTACCTTTGAGACAGAAAAAGAGCTCAAGGAGATACACGGTAAGAACGTGGGTGTTCTGAGCATAGGCCCCGGTGGAGAGAACCTCGTTAAATATGCCGTTGTTATCTCCCAAGAAGGAAGGGCAGCTGGAAGGCCCGGTATGGGTGCGGTAATGGGTAGTAAGAAGCTCAAGGCGGTTGTCATTAAGGGTACCAAAGAAATCCCAGTTGCTGACAAGGAGAAGCTTAGGAAGCTTTCACAAGAGGCTTATAATGCAATTCGCGACTCTCCCGGTTATCCGTTCTGGCACAGACAGGGAACAATGGCCGCTGTGGAATGGACGAATGAGAACTCTGCATTACCAACAAGGAACTTCAGCGACGGAAGCTTTGAGTTTGCCCGTTCAATAGACGGTTACACAATGGAAGGAATGAAGGTCAACCAGAGAGGTTGCCCATACTGTAACATGCCTTGTGGAAACGTGGTTCTTGATGCAGAAGGTAGAGAAAGTGAACTTGACTATGAAAACGTTGCTTTGCTAGGTTCAAATCTCGGCATAGGAAAGCTTAACGAGGTCTCAGTTCTCAACAGAATTGCAGATGAGATGGGGCTTGACACGATTTCGCTTGGAGTTTCAATATCCTATGTGATGGAAGCTAAGGAGAAGGGCATAATAAAAGATGACGATGCTCCAGAATTTGGCGATTTCAAGAAGGCCAAGCAACTTGCCTTAGACATCGCCTATAGAAGAGGAGAGCTCGGAAACTTTGCCGCTGAGGGTGTCAAAGCAATGAGCGAGAAGCTCGGTGCAAAGGACTTTGCAATGCACGTAAAAGGTCTTGAGGTCAGCGGTTATAACTGTTACATCTACCCGGCAATGGCTTTGGCGTATGGAACGAGCGCAATCGGTGCCCACCACAAGGAAGCATGGGTTATTGCATGGGAGATCGGTACAGCACCAATTGAAGGTGAAAAGGCCCAGAAGGTTGAGTACAAGATAACCTATGACCCAGAGAAGGCTGCAAAAGTTATTGAGCTCCAGAGACTTAGAGGTGGTCTCTTCGAGATGCTCACTGCCTGTAGATTGCCATGGGTTGAAGTTGGCCTAAGCTTGGACTACTATCCAAAGCTTCTCGAAGCAATCACCGGTGTTAAGTACACCTGGGACGACCTCTACAAGGCAGCCGATAGGGTTTATGCTCTCATGAGGGCATACTGGGTTAGGGAATTCAACGGCAACTGGAGCAGAGAAATGGACTATCCACCAGAGAGATGGTTCAAAGAAGGCCTTAAGAGCGGCCCATACAAAGGCCAGCACTTGAAGAAGGACAAGTACGATGCTCTACTTTCAGAATACTACAAGCTCAGAGGCTGGGACGAGAGGGGTATTCCAAAGAAAGAGACACTCAAGGAACTTGACCTTGAGTTCGTCATCCCAGAGCTTGAGAAGGTTACGAAGCTCGAGTGAGCTTTCCTTTTTCAGTAAATTTTTAATTTTCCAAGGCTCATTTCTAATGGTGATGCACATGGTGAAAATCAGGCTTATGGGGGCTTTTGCTCATCTTGCCAAAGCTAGAGAGCTTGAGGTAAAGCTCGACAGACCCAAGACAGTGAATGAGATACTTAGAGAGCTAATCCCGAGGTATGACGAATTCCATGATAAGATAATCTTCATTAACGGCAAGCCTGCAAAGGGAGATGCAGTAGTTGAGGAAGGGGATGAGATAAAAGTTATGCCCGTTCTCAGCGGGGGTTAGAGTATAAGGAGTTCCCAAAAGCGTCTATTCCCACTATAAGCGGAATTTCCTTCGTTGCTTTTTCCAGAGCTGAATTTATAGCCTCTTCTATTTCTCTTAGGTACGGGCTTTCGATTCCAGCCTCTACGAAGAAAGTCACCGTCCCGGTGTCTTGGCATACTGGGATCCCCTCTCGCTTTCCGATTTCAACGGCTTTTAAAATGTTTTCAAGGTTGAACTTTGCAGTTGGGTTATCCTCCTTTTCGTAGGCCTCTCGCAAGGATTTAACAACGTCGTCGGGAATTTTCGTGACAGCAAGCTTTATCGCTTCAAATATTGCTCTCTCCATATACTCACCTCAGTACTTGATAAGGGAGTGGATGAACCTCAAAACGTCTTCAAACCTGAAATGGCCCGTCTCAACCCCATAGATTCTCTCCACCGGGACTTCCTTAACCCTCGCTCCCATTTTCACGGCTTTTATTAAAACCTCCGTCTCAACTTCATATCTTTTGCTCTCTATTCCCGGTAGGAATTCCCTTTTGATGGCTCTAAATCCGCTTTGAGTGTCCCTCACATCAATACCCAGCTTGAGCTTTATTAAGCCAGTGCTCAGAAAGTTGCTTATCTTTCTTATAAGCGGTCTTTTTCCTTGTGCCTTTATCAGCCGAGAGCCTATAACAAAGTCTGCCTCTCCCCTCAAAATCGGATAGAGGAGCTTCTCAATTTCCTCTGGATTATGCTGACCATCTGCATCCATAAAAACCACAATGTCTCCGCTTACATTCTTGATCCCTTCTCTCATTGCCACTCCTTTGCCTTGATTTTCCTCAAGTCGGATTACCTTTGCTCCATAACTTTTTGCGACCTCTGAAGTGTTGTCTCTGCTCCCATCGTCCACAACAATAACCTCATCAACGAACTCCGGGATTTTTGAGAGAACCTTTCCAATTCTTTTTGCCTCATTGTAAGCTGGAATAACAATGCTAATCCGTTTTCCCTCTAACATTTCTTTTCAGCTCCAAAAAGCACTTCTCACAGAAATCGTCCCTTCTTAAGTCCCATTCGGCAATGACCTTTGGGGGATTCATAACGCAGTCCTCTTGACAGTGATTTAATCCGAAAGCGTGCCCTATTTCGTGTAAAATCCCTTTGAAAAGTCTATCCTCAAAAAGTTTCTTGTTTTCAGATTCAAAAGGTTTTATTGAAAGAACCATGACCTTTAGTTCGTGGAAATCCTGCTGAATCCCCAAAAATTTCTCATAAAAATCTAGGTAGGGATTTCTCGAAACTATGGGGAAGTTCACTATTCCGAATATCTTGTTCATGGTAACCTCTTCTTCGGAACTATTGTTCTTTTCCGCCCTTGCCTTCTTCTTCTCAAAAAGCTCTTCTTGAGCATGTATAAGTTTCGCATGCAAAAGTTCGGTAATTCCCTCCAGGGGGTACCCCTTAACACTCCCACCATCCGTGTGGATATTAACGAGATAACCGGGGCCCAATTCAACTTCTCCAAGATAAACAAGCCTTATTGGAAGGTTTTTTGATTTAAAATAGTTGTTAACTCTCCTGTAAGCTCCGGCGATCACCTTTTCGTTGAATGTGTTGCCAACGTGGACGAATCCAACAAGCTCCATGTCTCACCACTCGCTTGCTTATTATTTTATCTTTCCAAAAGAAAAGCTTATAAAATTACCTAAGAATTTGCCTTTGGGCGATGGCGTCCGCCCGGGGCTTCGAGCCCGAACCGCCCGCTAAGGGCTGATGACGCCTGTTCTCCGCTAAAACTTTAGGAGGCGGTAGAATGGGCTCGAAGCTAGAGAACTATGTAGATCTTAGGTCAGTTTTAAAGTATATTGAAGATAGAAGGCACGAAGACGGTGGCTATTGCTTTGTTTCCCTGCTAAATGAGACAAACGTAAATGACACCTACTATGCGGTTAAAATCTATGATTTGCTGGACATTGAAATTCCAGAGAAAGAAAAAACCGTAGAGTTCCTCTATAATTCACTAAAACCCCAACAGGCTGTTGTCGCAATAGCTATGGCAATTGAAGGGCTCGCAATTCTAGGGGCAAAAGACCTCGCAAAAGAAGGACTTTCACTGGTCTTTGAGAAATATAAACCCCTTGAAGGCAAATTTGCCGTTGGTCTTGGGGGGAGCGAAGAATTCGGAACTGCAACACCACTTGAAGCAACCTACTGGGTGCTTAGGGCTTTTAAAGCAATAGATTACAAAGTTTCTTCTGAGGAGAGAAGAAAGATAAGGGACTTCATTGAAAGCTTTAGAAAAGGGGACGGGTATGGAGTAACGCAGGCAACAACAACCATGACTTATCAAGCGATCTTTTCACTCAATGCACTGGGATATCCAATTCCAAAGACGAGACACTTCCACAGGTGCGAAGTTTACGGTGGCTTTACTGAGGTACCTTACTCTCTTCCGCCTTACCTGGAGCCGACATTCTATGCGGTTAGGGGCTTGAGGCTTATTAACGAAAAACCTCGGTACATAGAACCTCACATAAGGTTCATAAGAGCCCTTCAAAATCCCAATGGGGGCTTTAGAAGGAGTCTTGAGATGGGGATTTCAAACTTCCAGAACACCTACAGAGCTTTGAGGACACTTGATGATCTTCTGAACTTTTAATTACTTTTTTAGAGGCGGGAATAATGGACATTATAGGCGTATACCTCAAAGAAGCTCTTGGCAGGGCTGGCTGTCCTGTATGCTACTTGTTGGACAAATATGAAAAGAGCTCCATAGAGACCATTCTCTACGAGCATGTAAATGATCCCTTCGTTAGAGAAAAATTTGCAGAAAGCCTTGGTCTCTGTCCATATCATGCATGGAAGCTAAAGGAGATTGCATCATCAAATCCACTTTATGGAGGACTTGGAATAGCTGTAATATATGAACATATGCTCTCATTGTATCTTAAAAGCTTACAGAAGGGGGAGAAGATTGAAGAGAAAGAATGCTATCTCTGTAAGGCTGTAAAGGAGAAGGAGCACGATGTTGTAGAAACATTTGCAGAGCGTTTGAATGAACTTCTCGAGGATTATAAAAATTCGGAGGCAGTCTTGTGTAAAAGACATTATGAGCTAATTAATTCCCTTCTTGGAGAGGATACTTCCCTGATTGAGTCTTTAAGAGAGATTCAAATTGAAAAACTTGAGGGCATCAGGGAAAAAATGAGAAAGTTCATTGAGAAGTTTGACTACCGCTCTAGGGAAGCGCCCACTCAAAAGGAAGCCTTAGCAGTCCTACTGGCTATTGAGAGCTTGAAAGGCCTTCCGCTAGGGGTAAACTTCGTAAAAAGAGAGAAGACGGGGCATTTTTGGAGGGATTTTAGTTGGCCGTGGAGATTAGAATTTCAAAGGAAGAATTCAAAAAGATAAAACGGCAAAAAGAAGATGTACAGAAAAGATTTTACCAGTTGGACAAACTCGAAGCAACTTTGGAAGCCCTTCAGTTCAAGTTCCTAAGTGAGAAAAAAGAGCACCTTGCGAAAAGACTGGAAGAAATTGAGGAACATTATGAGCAGTTGCTGCTTTTTATTGAACGGGCCAGATCCGATAAGGAAGTGATGATGAAACTAAGGGAAATGATAAGTAGAGAAAACAAAGAGCTCAGAAAAGAGTTGGAGGAAAAAGCATGAGAATCATTTTAACTGCAGGCAATAAGT
This sequence comes from Thermococcus alcaliphilus, assembly GCF_024054535.1. Lineage (NCBI taxonomy): Archaea > Methanobacteriati > Methanobacteriota > Thermococci > Thermococcales > Thermococcaceae > Thermococcus > Thermococcus alcaliphilus. Next base: position 56,215 of record NZ_JAMXLV010000023.1, read on the forward strand.
GGAGAAGGGTAGTTCTTGAGATTCCAGATGATGTATTTAAGAAAATTCAGCACTATAGTGAGAAGTACGGGTTCAGAGTGGAAGAGAGCATCAAGATAATTTTGAGAGGAGATTTTCTAGAAGAGCCCGAAGGAGATATAGAGAAGCTCAAAGAGGAGGTTAACCAGCTCCAGCAGAAACTTTATGAGATTGAAGGAAAATGGGCATCGCTGAAGTTCACTTCTTATGGGATTGCTGCAGACAATAAAAATCTGGCAATACAGCTTTCCGGGCTGATAGCTGAAAATAAAAGACTCAGGAAAGTTCTAAGAAGAGAAGAAAAGGACTACACGTCGATAGAAAAGCTCATCCGTTACTACCTAGGGTTGTGAGATAATGGAGAAGCTTAAACGTGATGTGCACATGCTCTATGAAAAGTACAAGGAGATAATAGCCGATCAGAAAAAGCTTTTAAATGCGCTTAGTGAGCTAACTGGGAAGAGTTTTGAAGCTCTGACAGAGCTTTACTTGGATATTGACGAAAGCGACGAGTTGAGATTAAGAGCATTGTTTGCCTCACTCGTTTACAAAATACACGAAGCATGGAACGCTAATCGGATGATTTCAATGCAGATAATGGGTTACAATGCAGATAGAAAGTTGAGAGGGGAAAAGACTATTGGGGAAGACATAGAATGCCTTGTGGATAAATACTTAGGAATAGGAGGCAGGAAAAAATGAACACTAAAATCCTCTTGGCAGTTGGCGTTGGGGGAATGCTGGGAGCAATAATACGCTATGGCGTTGCAGGCTTACTCCCAGTTTACAAAGATTTTCCCGTAGGAACTCTATTGGTGAACAGCATAGCCAGCTTTCTGCTTGGTTATTTATATGGACTAATCTTCTTCGGTTATGAGGTTTCTCCCAACTGGAGGGCTTTCTTTGGAACTGGATTCTGCGGTGGCTTGAGCACATTCTCGACTTTTTCATACGAGACTTTCAGCCTTTTAAGGGAAAGGGAGCATTTTCTTGCCCTCCTAAACATCTCGGCAAACGTTATAATGACTATAAGCTTAGTGTTTTTGGGATTCCTTCTTGCAAGGAGGTGAAAGGATGGTAGAGATTGAACACTGGAATACTCTGAGAATGAAAATTTACATAGGGGAAAGCGATACCTGGCATGGAAGACCACTTTATAAGGCAATAGTAGAAAAACTGAGGGAGATGGGACTTGCTGGGGCAACTGTTTATAGGGGTATCTACGGTTTTGGAAAAAAGAGCAAGGTTCACTCAAGTGATGTTCTGAGGCTCTCCACGGATCTGCCGATAATAATTGAGGCCGTGGACAGGGGGCACATGATAGAGAGGGCTATAAACGAGATAAAGCCAATGATAAAGGACGGCATGATAACGGTTGAGCCTGTTATAGTTGTGTGGGTGGGGACAAGAGAAGAAATAAAGAAGTTCGAAGAAGATGCTGTGAGGGAAGAGTAGGTTTGTGCATCGTTTTAATTCTTGTTACTAATCCAGTTCATTAAAAATTTATTAACAACAATTTTATAAAGCTCTTTACCGTAACTAAAGCCGCCATGATGAGCATTAATTTTGCAATGTTATTTGTTGCGAAAGATGTCATCGGGGAGGACACTTACCTTGTTCTTTTCTATATTCCGTTTGCTTTTGGAATACTGAAGAACTTTCTTGAGATTTTCGTTTCTAAGGATAAGCAAAAGGTGAGTGATAAGCAGCTTCCTCCTGGTGCATACCTCTATCCTTCGCTTGACATTGATCACCTCGTCACTGAGGTTCTTAGAGATAGGAAGCCGGTAGCAGTCGTTAGAAATCCTCACCTTTTCGAGAAGTATGAGCTCCCCTTTGTGTGGTTGAGCAAAGTGAGAAAAGAGAATGCAGTCAGCCCAACTCACCTTGAAAAGATTCTTCACTGGGCGGTGACGACAGTTACAAGCGAAGATGCCTTGATTATTGATGGAATTGAATACCTTATCCTGGAGAACGGGTTTGAGCCTGTTTTTAGATTCCTCGTTAATTTGAAAGATCAAATTCTCCTTAAAAACTCGGTTCTTGTCCTTGTAGTTGATGAAAGAGCCCTAGAAGAAAAGCATGCTTTTCTCCTGCAGAGGGAGTTTAAAAAGATCCTCTAAAACAGCAACCTTAAATATTCTCCCTTCCAAACTTTCTCGGTGAGTGAAATGCTTCATCACGTAAAGCTTATATATGCAACAAAGAGCCGGAAACTTGTTGGAAAGAAGATAGTACTCGCCATACCGGGAAGCATAGCGGCTGTGGAGTGTGTCAAGCTTGCGAGAGAGCTCATAAGGCATGGAGCTGAAGTTCATGCGGTTATGAGTGAAAATGCTCAGAAGATAATTCATCCTTATGCCATGGAGTTTGCCACAGGCAACAAGGTTATCACGGAGATCACGGGTTTTGTTGAACATGTTGAGCTTGCTGGAGAGCATGAGAACAAGGCAGATTTAGTTTTGGTATGCCCCGCAACAGCCAACACTATTTCAAAAATAGCCTGCGGAATTGACGATACTCCCGTCACTACAGTAGTAACAACTGCCTTTGCCCATACACCAATAATGATTGCTCCAGCAATGCACTCGACAATGTACGATCATCCAATAGTTAAGGAGAACATAGAGAAGCTCAAAAAGCTTGGAGTCGAGTTTATCGGGCCGAGATTTGAAGAGGGAAAAGCCAAGGTAGCAAGCATCGATGAGATTGTTTATCGCGTGATTAAAAAGCTCCACAAGAAGGATCTTGTTGGGAAAAGAGTTCTCGTAACTGCTGGGGCAACGAGAGAATACATCGACCCGATAAGGTTTATTACAAACCGGAGCAGTGGAAAGATGGGGGTGGCTATTGCTGAAGAGGCTGATTTTAGAGGAGCTGAAGTGACCCTCATAAAAACCAAAGGAAGTGTGCCAAGTTTTGTGGAGAATCAGATTGAAGTTGAAACCGTTGAAGAGATGCTTGAAGCTATAGAGAAAGAACTTTCAAGTAAAAAATACGATGTTGTGGTTTTAGCAGCAGCTGTTAGCGACTTCACCCCTAAGGAGAAAGCGAGGAAGAAGATAAAGAGCGGTCAGTCCTTAGTTCTCGAGCTCGTCCCAACGCCGAAGATAATCCAGAGGGTCAAGGAAATCCAACCTGATGTCTTTTTGGTGGGTTTCAAAGCGGAATACGGTGTTAGTGAAGAAGAGCTAATCGAGCAGGCAAGGAAGCAAATAGAAAAGGCGAAGAGCGATGTGGTAATAGCTAACAGGGGAGAGGTTGCCTTCGAGAGTGAAGTGAACGAAGTCTACTGGGTAACCAAAGAAGGTTATGAGAAATTCCCACTAATGAGCAAAAAGGAGCTGGCAGAGAAGATATGGGACAAGATTGTAGGGAGTTTAGAGTAGATCAGGCTCTGAAGTTGCTGGCAAGAAAACAATCCTGTTGGGAGTGATTGTATAATACCATGACCTCAGGTTGTACTCGACGAAGGCACTTCTAATTACTGTGAGCTTTCTTTTAATTTCATTTTCTTTAACCTCTATTCCAAACTTGAAGAGGTTAAGGGAGAAACTGTTTACTATTTCCACGATGTTTTCTGGGAATATTTTGACATTGAAGGTTATAAGGATGTTATTGTTTTTACCCTTCGAGAGAACCCTAATGAGTGCTGGAATGATTACGACAAGCTCATCGGGATATTTGACTCCGTAGAGATCGAGACCCAAAACAAGGAATAGAGTATTGCTTTTTGTGCCCAAATTTGACCTAGTTCTGCCTACAATAATCTCAGCATCCTTTGTTTTGATGAGAAGATTTGGATTTAGTTCCTCTTCAAGAAATGGATTCACAGATATTAGGTATGCATCTTTAAAGACCTCGTTAGCATCTTTGTACACCGACTTCAGGTACTTTAAGACGGAAACATATGCATCTTGAAAAGAGATTACTACAAGCTCCTCGTACTCCCCTCTCAGTCTCTTTATTAAGTGGTAAAGCACGCTCTCGATATCGCTGCCTATCTCATAGTTAAGGAGCGTTGGAGTTACCCTTTTTGATGCTGCAGTCATTAGCTCTAAAGGGTCCATTCTATTCACCGTAAATCTTGCGTATCTGTTCCACTAATTCTTCTAAAGAATTGACTTCTCCTTCCTCTCCAAGACGCCCTTTGAGTTTGTTTATGATTACCATTTCCAGTAATCTAGCACTGTACTCACCAAAAAGCTTTGAAACAGCATCTTTGAATTCTTTTGGATTCTCATATGCTACCTCAAGACCTTTATTCAAAGTCGCCCTAAGGTGGGCCTCTAAAACCGACTCCAGCCCCGGAGCTACCTCCCTAAGGGCTGCAGAAATTGCTTTAGCCAAAATTTCTTCACCTTTATTCATAAATCTCAACCCCCTTATCGGTGATCTCATATCTGTGTATTTTTCTTGAATGATTTGATCCTCTCGCTTTTACAATTGCCATTTTCCGCTCTATGTTCCCGTTTCTTACTTGGTACTTGAGCCCTATTATAACATCAACCATGGTGCTCGCTCCCGTAAATGGCACAACCTCAAAGCTGGTCTCTTCATTTAACGTGAAGTAAGTGGTTACTCTGTTTGCTTTCGTCAGTAAATTAAGATACCTGATCATTTTTGCAAGTTCTTTCTCTTCCATATGCTGCCTCAATGCGGTTAAGCTGTCTATCACCAACACTTCTGGTTTGAGCTTTTCTATTATCTCCCTAATTTTTAGGAAGGTATATACGGGGGTTTTGCTTTCTGGAATCCAAGTAAAGATTTTGAGATTATTAGTTAGGGCTTCGTCTATTGGCATACCGTAGTTTTTGGCTGCCCTTATTATCTGGTCTATTGGTTCCTCAAAGGCAAGGTATACTGCCTTTCTTCCCTGTAATGCATTGGCTATAGCAAAGTGCAGAGAGAAAGTGGTTTTTCCAGTTCCCGTCATGCCAACAAGTAGTACATTTGCCCCCTTGTATATTCCTCCATCGAGCATTTCATCGAGCTTTTCTATCCCAGTTGTAATCTTCTCTACCGTGTACTCCATCTCTTCTCTCTTGAGCTCGGGAACTGCTAAGAATTCAATTCCATTCTGGGTTATCACGTACTCATACTGTGGCTTTTCGACGCTTCTTCTTCTCATTTTTGGGATTTCCATTATCCTTCTTGTAACTTCCCCAAAGGACTCATAGCGGAGTATAACAACCCCATCAACGACGAATTCCTCAACGCCATATCCTATTTTTTCGGTTCCTATTGGTTTTTCGGCAATTAGAAGGGCTGTTGAGTTGTAAGCTTTTATAAATCTCCCAAGCATCGTGTGAAGGAATACTCTTGTTCTCTCGATACCTAAGACCTGAGCGAAGACACTTATAGGGTCAATAACAATCCTTTTTGGTTGAAACTTCACTATTTCATTCATTAAAAGTTCTATCTCGTTTTCTATGGTCTCCTCGCTTACAGTAACAAGGTCTACAAATTTAAACAGCCCCTTATTTTCGAGTTCTTCGAAATCCATCCCAAATTGTCTCATTGATTCATAGAACTCGCTCTTGGTTTCTGCAAGTGAGATATAGACTCCTTTCTCTCCAAATTTCTTGGCACCGTTGTATATGAAAGTTGCTGAGAATATAGTCTTCCCTGCTCCTGGCTCTCCGGCAACCAAGACTAAAGAGCCATCCGGAAAGCCGTCTTTGAGGATATGCTCATCAAAATATTCAATTCCCGTTCTGCTCATTTCTACCCACCAATGAACTTTTTTCCCAAAATATTTAAGCGTTTCTTTAGAGGTGCGTATTGTGCGAAAATTTTTTAAAGATTAAGTAATAGTAACATAATGTTATTATAAGTATGGGTGAGAGAGATGGCTCCAAAGAGCGAACGTGGAGTTGTGGGAAGTATTTTTCGCGAGAGCATACCTAACGGATCCATCTTAACCATAGTGTACGACGCTTACTCATCTGCATGGATGCTGAGCTTTGCAATACTTAAAAAAGAACTTTGGAGGAGCTTTGGAATAATATCCAACTACAACTTTCCATTTCAAGGTTTGTGCAGGGCTGCAAAGCAGGTTGGCTTGGATATTGAGAAGGAGCTCTTAAATAGTAACCTTGCCGTTATAGATGTTTTTGGCTCGAAGTACAATGTTAGGTATGAAAAGAGAAACGTGTTCTACCTCGATTCCGTCTCGCCTGAGCTCATAAATCCAAAGATAGATTTGATATACGCAGAGAACATCAAGCCCATGATAAAAGGCAGGAGAGTTATAAGGCTTATCAACACCCTTGATGGCGCTGCTTTAATGCTTGGGGAAATGGAAACACTTAAGCTGTTAAACCAAACAATTGCCCAAAGATCTAAGGACATGCCGGATTCAATTCTCATATTACCGATAAATAAGGACGTTGTCTCGCAGAAATTTATCGGATGGGTTGCGGGAGTTAGCGACTACGTTATAATAGCCTCTACGAAGCTCGATGAAAGCGTTGAGGAGAAGATGTACCTTGTGAAATCTCCGGAAGAGGGCTTCACTTCCACGGTTTATCACCTGTGGATTACCGAGGAGAAAAGCCCCGAAAGGTTGAAAGTGAGAAAGATAGGAGACGGCAAGCCTCAGGAGTAGATAGTGGAATTCTTTTTCACAAAAACCTTCATAAGCTTCTGCTCTATTTTTTGCTTGGTGGTGCTATGAAGAAGATTGGAATAATAGGTGGCACAAGTCCAGAATCTACCCTCTACTACTACAAAAAATACATTGAGATTTCAAGGGAGAAGTTCGAGCCCTATTTCTTTCCGGAGCTGATAATCTACTCCATAAACTTCAAGGACTTCAAAGACAACCCCGATGGATGGGAAGGCAGAAAGAGAATTCTGATAAATGCCGCAAAGGCTCTTGAAAAGGCAGGTGCAGAGGTTATTGGAATCTCTGCAAACACTCCACACATTGTTTTTCCAGAAGTTAAGAAAGAGATAAACGCTGAAATGGTAAGCATAATCGACGCAGTCGCTGAAGAAGCAAAAAGGAGAAACCTCAAGCGGCTCCTTCTCTTGGGAACAAAAACCACGATGACAATGCCCTTTTACAAAAACGCTTTGGAGGAGAAGGGATTTGAGGTAATCGTTCCGGGAGAAGAGGAAATCGAAGAAATCAACAGGATAATCTTTGAGGAGCTGATGTTTGAAAACTTCAGAAGCAAAGGATGGCTCATTGAGCTAATTGAAAAGTACGCAAAAGGCAAAAACATTGAAGGCGTTATACTCGGCTGCACTGAGCTTCCCCTTGCAATAAAGCCGGGGGATGTGAGTGTTGAAGTTTTGGATAGTGCTGAAATTCACATGAGGGCTTTGATAGAGGCTGCTCTCTGACTTAAATTTCTTTTGGCGGTACGAGAATGCCGAGTTCTGTGATTATTCCCCTTATGTATTTCCAAGGTGTTGCATCGAAAAGGTAGTTCCTTATTATTGTGTGGTTTCTCTTGAACTTCCTCTCAGTAATCTTAACATCTTCAGCTTTTGCCTCTGGATGTATTTTAAAGCTCTCCGCCGCTACGTAGAAGGGAACTCCATTGTCATGGCAGGCAAGTGCAAGCAGGTAAGTTCCTGCTTTGTTAAAAACGTACCCGTCTTTGGTTATGTTGTCAGCTCCAACCAAGGCTAAAGTTGCTTTCTTTGCAAAAAGTCCTAGCTGAGCGTCTGTTATAACCTCAAAAGGTATCTCAAGTTCTTCAAGCTTTTTGGCAAGGAATAATCCTTCATAATCTGGTTCGCTCTCGGTTAAGATTACCTTGAAGCTCTTCCCCTTCTCCTTGGCTTTCTTTAATATCTCAAAAACTGTCGAGGAATAAGAGTGAGTGATTATTACTTCATTCTGATCTATCAGCTCACTTCCAATGTTCCCGATTTCTCGCTTTGCCTCTTCACTCAGCTTTATGAACTCCTCTGCTTTTGCCTTAATGAACTCTGGATCTGCGGTTATTGGCATGAACCTCACCAGATTGTATAGGGATGCCATGGTGGGGTTCACGTTGAGGATTTCAACTCCGAGTTCCTTGAGCTTTTCAACCAACTCTTCCCCTTCAAACCTCTCCGCGAGCAGTATGTAAGCCTTAGCTCCCATTTTTGCCAGATATGACGCTCCATGGATTTTTTCTTCACTCATTTCTTTTAGGAGCTCTTCTATTTCTTCGGGAAGCATTGTACCACTCCACTTTCCTTTTTTCTTTAAGCTTTAAAAGATTTTTTCGCCTTTGCAACCCTTTTTAAATTTTTCCGAGAAGACTTATTAATCCTAAGGTTGAGGTTCTAACGGTGGTGTGAATGAAATACAGCGAGCTAAGTGACAGGGTGAAGGGAGTTTACTCAAGAATAAGGATGCTTGATGATTACCATTGGGACATTTATGAAGACAAAATAGTGGGCTACCACAGAAAGAGCAGACTCCCAGTTAGGATAAAACTCGCGGAAAGTAAAGAAGAAGCTGAGAAATTAAGCGAAGAGAAAGAGGAGTATGGGATAGACATTGCAGTTCTTCCCGATAATGGAACTTTTTACATAAAGAACGGCACTTTCATACTTTCGGATAGATTTTTAAAAGCTACGTTAATGGATATTCACGACCATATCGTCTGGGGAGGATTTAAAGTCGTCGAGAGGGATGGAAAGCTCGTTCAAGAAGATTTTTACGAATATCTGGGCGGACTTTTAGTTAGGCATTTGAAGAACAACATGATGAACGGTCAGGATTACGTTTTCTGGCAGTTCTACAAGTGTGAAAAATGTGGAAAATACGTCGATATAGAGAGCGTCCCCGAACATCTAGCTAAACACGGGATTAGTGTTGCAGAAAAAGACAGCGAAGAGTACGAGATATTCGAGCTGAACTTCCTTGAAGGAAAAGTATTCAACAAATTTGGAGAGGAAGTCCCACAAAGCAAGTTTGCCCCAGAATCACAGGCTTTCCTGAAGGAAATGCTTGGTGAGCCAAAAGCTCAAGAAGAGTGAATCTTTTCTTTTCTCTTCTTAACTTGAAAATAAAGTTAATAGAAGAGGAATCATCCTCTGAACCTCGGCCTCATGCTTACAAGCAGCGGCAATGGCCTTGGTTTGTAGGGGAACCCTTCTGTTTTCTGCTTTATCTCTTTTATTAAGTCTTCAATGTGCATCTCATACTGTCCGCCTTCTCTTTTTCTGACGGTGATTACTCCCATTCTCTTTTCGTTTTCACCGACGACAACTATGTAGGGTATCCATTCTTTCTCTGCTTCCCTTATCTTTTTGTTAAGTCTTTCATTTCTATCGTCGACATCGGCTCTTATCTTTGCCCCTTCGAGCTTTCCAGCAACGTAGAGGGCATAATCGAGGTACTTATCGCTAACGGGGATAACTCTAACCTGAATTGGACTTAGCCAGAGCGGATACATGGGCTTTTTGCCTTGCTTTATGAGCTTTGCTTGCTTTTCAAGTATAGCGTACATCACTCTCTCTATTGCCCCACTCGGCGAGCAGTGGAGGATTAGTGGATACTTTTCTTCCCCGTTCTCGTCGTAGTATGTTATTCCAAATCTTTGGGCGTTTTCCACATCTATCTGCACCGTACTTAGGGCAGCAGCCTTGTCGAGGTTATCGACGAAGTTGAACTCGAACTTGAGGATGAAGTAGAAGAACCTTTGCTTCCACATCTCGATTAAGACGGGCTTTCCGATTATCCTTGCGAGCTCTACTATGAAGTCCTTGTTTTCATTCCAGAAGTCTTCTGTGAATCTTATTGCCACTTCATAATCTTCCGGAGTTAATCCAACTCCCTTGAGGACTTCCATACTGAGCTTATACTGCTTCTTGAACTCTTCCATTGCCTGCTGTAGGTCTTTAGCTACCGTGTGCATATCGGGCATTGTAAATGCCCTAAGCCTTCTCAGGCCAGAGAGCTCACCGCGTTTTTCTCTTCTAAATGAATACCTCGTGAGTTCATACATTCTAAGCGGCAGGTGGCGATAGCTGATTGTGGCGTCCTTCTTTATGAGGAACTGACCAAAACAGGCTGCAAATCTGAGGAAGAACTTCTTATCACCGCTTTTTACTATGTACTGCCTTGCTGGAAATCTGTTGAGGTACTTCTCAAGGGCTGGGTGCTCGAAGTCATACATAATTGGCGTTTCAACTTCCATTGCTCCATATTCAATAACCTTTTCCGTTACATAGTTCTCAAGAAGGGACTTTATGAGCCTTCCCTTTGGATAGTAGCGGAGGTTTCCAGGGTCGCTGCCTTCCTCATAGTCCACAAGCTCCTGTTCGAGCATTATCTTAACGTGAGGAGGTTCTTCCGTTGCGACTCTGCTCTTGCTTATCTCATAGTTTGCAAACTTTCTGAGGTTTTCATAGCCAGAGAAGTCAAACTTGTCCACCTCGATGAGCTCTCCCTCTGGTGTGAGGATGTACCAGTAGCTGACGAGCTCCTCTTCTTTCTTGAGGGCCTCTGGTACCTCTTCCTCCTTCTTTGCTTCACCCGGTATAATTGTCCTTGAAAGCTCCGCGAGGGGGTGACCCTTACAGCTGAGCTTGAATGCCTTGTAATAGCCAAAAGGTGCTCTCTTAACGTTGTAACCCTTCTCTTTAAGCTTTTCTTCGATCTCCTTGAGTATCTTTAATGCAATGTCTGGAGAACCAAGCTCGCTACTTAGATGGGCGAAGGGATAAACGAAAATGTTCTTTGTTTTTACCTGAGAAGCAACGTCCTCTATCTCTTTAACAGCCTTTTCAACAACTTCCTTCGGGTTTTGCTCATCTACCTTCTCCACGCTTATAAAGGCAGCAAGAACCTCTTCAAGCCTGCCTTTTTTCTGTTCTTCGCTTATCTCCTCGGGTTTTTTTAGGGCTTTATCCTTTACCTCATACTCGAGGTAGTCACTGTGTATCAGGAGCATTCTCATTTATATCACCACCTCATTCTACTTGGCAAAACTACATAAAAGTTGCCATCAACCTTTTTATAGCCTTTCCTCATCCATAAACTTAAAAGTTCAGAATAGCTAAGTTTAGTGGTGGTGAGTGGATGGATAAAAAAGAAAAGAAAAGGGTAAAAGATGGAGATATAGTTCTTCCAGGGGATTATCTTGGGGTTATCGAGGAGTTTCTTCCTGGTGAGGGTATAATAGAGGAGAATGGAGAGCTGTATGCGGCAAGAGCTGGAAGAGTAAGGATAAACCCCGAAAAGATTGAAATATCCGTGGAGCCATTAACAGATACTCCACCCCTCCCACAGGTGGGGGATGTTGTAATAGCGAGGGTTATTGAAGTAAAACCACAAGCCGCCATAGTTCAGCTGCTTAGAATTGAGGGTAGAAAGGGGTACAGAGAGATAGCAACGTCAAAACTTGCTGGAATACATATCTCTCAAGTTAGGGATGGATATGTGGAGTCAATGAGCAACGAGTTCAAAATCGGAGACATTGTTAGGGCGAGGGTATTAACGAATGAGAAGAGCCCTATACAGCTCACCACAAAGGGTTCTGATTTGGGAGTAGTCTATGCCCTCTGTTCTTCATGCAGGACTCCTCTAGTGAGGAGGGGAAACGTGCTCATATGTCCAAAATGCGGGAGAACAGAGACAAGAAAGCTTTCAACATACTATAGAAAGCTGAAGCTGGAGTAAGGTGTAGAAAATGAAAGCCAAGAAGGTTATGGTTATTCACGTTAAAGATGACATTGAAAAGGAGGAACTCATGAAAGAGCTGCAGAAACTCGAACTTCCCGCCTTTATTTACGTTCATGGCAAATTAAACTCCCTTAAAATAAACATCCAAGGAACCAAGGACGAGATAAGAGAAGCCATGCAGAAGGTCAGGGACATTCATCAGAGGGTACGCTCTCGCTTGTATCCAGACAGGAGGGGATTTTACCAATACAATATTGATGATATCTTCAGAGAAGCTGGAACTAGTGTTTCGGTTCCTATTCTTTTAAAGACCCTTGAGCTTCTTGGGGAAAAGGCTGAGCTTAGGGACAATAGACTTATAAGCTCCCTTCCGTGGAATGAGATTGTAGAACTAACTAAAAAACTCGGGGAAGCATTAAGCGAGGTAGCTTTACAGACCACAAGGCAAATAAGGGAAGTTGTGCTGCCTGTAGCTATAGCTTTTGAACTTGAGCCGGAGGAGGTTTTGGATATAGCCCTTGAACTGGGGGTTGCGGAGTATAAGGAGGATAAATTTAAATATGAACTCATCAAGAATAAGGAGCAAGCCCTGGAGATAATGTTGAAAAAACTAACAGGTGAGGAAAATGAAGATTGAAGTCATAAAGCGTGAAGAGAACCTGCTCGAATTTTATCTTGTGGGGGAAGATCACACATTTGCAAACTTACTCAATGAAGTGCTTCATGAAAACAAACACGTCACATTTGCTGCATACACCATAGAGCACCCAGTTCTCATGGCAAGAAAGCCGAGGTTCAGAGTTGCCACCGATGGAAAAATAACCCCCGAAAAGGCTTTAGAAGAAGCTGCTCAGAAGATCTTTGATAGGGCAAAAGAGGTCCTTGAGGCTTGGGAGAAGGCGATAAAGGAGTAACCTCCTTTTTAATTTTGAGAGGGTAAAGAATGGAGTATTCCATGGACTTTAACGATAAGAATCTCTCAAAGTTTGGGGATTCGCTTGTTAATTTTATCTTTTCTCTCGCCTTAAGTGAGTACCTTGGCTATCCCAGTGCTGGGAGAGTACCCAATGCATCACTGAGCATTGCCCTTGAGAAGGCCAAGCTCTTAAGTTATGTGCCACCAAGAACAGACAAACACGGAAGAGGTGATATTGCCGAGGCAATTTTAGCCTACGCTTGGCTTGAGAAGAAAATAACCATAGATGAAGCTGTATCAATTCTCAAGCGGAATTTTACTCCAGATGTTCTCCACCCTTCTAGAAAGAAAGAAGTGATTGGCAATGCTTTTGGAGAGCTTTTAAAGATAATAAAAGAGAGACTAGGGCTTTAAATGCTGGTGAGGATTTCTATCAATCCCCTCTTTGAGGGAAGCTTTGCGAAAGTGTCGGGATCTTTGACTTTGAGCAATAACGGCACATCACCGAAAAGCTTTAGCACTTTTCCGAAGGGGATTTTTCCTTCTCCAGGCATCAGGTGAAGGTCTCCAACGCCGTATGCCAGGGCATCCTCTGGCTCTACCTGTGGGAAGAGCTTTCCGAAGTTATCGTGAATCATAAGGATTATCGTCTTATCTGTACCGAGCTTTACATCTTCCAAGAATCTGCTTTCGTCTCCTTGAGCACTTAAAAAAGCATGCCCTAAATCAAGGGCAAAGCCTACGTTTTCTCTATTAACGCTTTCAACAACATAGAGAGTGTCTTTAACGCTGTAGGTGTTTTCGAGGGCAATCTTAATTCCAAAGTTCTCTGCCATTTCAGCCAGCTGTTGAAGGGCTTCTATCTCTAGATCAAGCCTTCCAGTGCGGCCGCTTTGCATGACCACTATCTTTGAGCCGAGCTTTATTGCTACATCCATTATTGCTTTGGCTACCTTGAAATGTCTGGTGTAGTATACGCTGTCTCTCAAATTCACTGAGGTGGGCATTCTAATTGTGTAGTTTATTCCAACTCCCCTTAGAGCATTTTCTATTGAGCGCAAGTTCTTTTCTATTACCTGTCCGTTTTTTATTAAGCCAAGTGTATGGGGGAATATCTGGACAAAATCATAATCTTTAATCTTCAGCTCTGCCAAAACTGAGGGCAGACCCTTCCCTTTGTTCACAAAATGGGGATAAACACTTACTCCTATCTCCATGTCTTACACCTTTTTCTGCTTTTGCTAGAGATTATGGAAACACCAAATTTAAAAGTTTCCAAAGCCATTTCACTTTAGGTGATTCTGATGGAGAGAGAAATATGGAAGTATCTCAGCTTTATCCTCACGCTCCTTCTAGCGTTAGCAACGGTTGCGGGAGTTCTTCTTTATACTCAAAACGCTGAACTGCAGAGAGCTCTTCAAGAGAAGAATTTTACGGTGGTTTACAACGAAACGGTAAAGGAGGTAGAGAGCAACGCCACGTTAGCCCTTCAAGCAAAAATAGAAGAGTTGCAAAGGGAAATTGAATATCTCAAAAGCCAGATGAGAGGAAATGTGAGCGAAGAAACCAATGTAACCGTGGCAATACTTCCCATTATGGGCCCAATTGATGAAACCACCGCTTTGGATGTAATTTCCAAAATTAGAGAGATAAGAAAAGATGACAACATCAAAGGGGTTGTTCTGTGGATTGAAAGTCCCGGAGGTTATGTAGGGCCGGTTATAACCATTTACAAAGAGCTGAAAAAACTATCGTATGAAAAGCCGATAGTTGCTTATACCGGAGGCATGGCTGCTTCAGGAGGTTATTTCCTTGCGTGTGCCGCTGATAAGATAATAGCCGATCCCCTTGCCGAGGTTGGGAGCATTGGCGTTCTTTACGTCCACTATAACCTGGAGCAAAACTACGCTCAAAACGGCATCAAGGTGAATGTGTTCAAGACGGGTAAATACAAAGACATGGGTGCGGAGTGGAGAGACCTCACGGATGAGGAAAGAGAGATGATAAAGAGGACAATAAATACATACTTTGAGTATTTCCTCCAAGTTGTTAGCGAGGGAAGAAAGCTCGACATGAACACGACGAAGAAATACGGTGACGGAAGGGTGTGGTTTGCAAGCGATGTTAAGGGCACTCTGATTGACGACACCGGTGACCTGGACTATGCAATAAAAATCCTTGAAGGCATTATCGGCGTAAAGAGTGCAAATGTTGTGCTTTATGATGCCCAAAAGACAGACTTTGGTATTTATGAGAGCTCTTCACTCTATATGCCTCCCAATTACATCGCCTCCTATATACGGAGGTGATGCGGATGCAGTGTGAAGAGCACCTTGAGGTGTTTGAGAACGGCTTTGAAGACGGAAAATTTAACCTGAGAATTGAATACTACGGGGGAGATGCGAGAAAAGTTTTGCTGTCTATCATCTATGAGCTTTATCAGCCTATATATGGCAGCGAATACGTGTATCCCTTTGAATGTGCCAAGGAGTTTTGGAGAATCTTTATGGATTACAGTGAAGTTGTTCCAGAAGAGCTTAGATTGAGCAAGCCCAAGTTCATTAACCAGGCTTTGATTGATAGGGCGGAGAGTCTACTAAAGGAGATAGAGGCTCCAGAGGATGTGAAAGGCCTTATTGACATCAAGAGTGCAGAGATATACAAGCTAAAGGATGGGCTTTTGATCGTTGGGAAAAATTTCTTGCTTGATGAAGCTAGAAAAACCCTGTTTGTATTTAACAAACCACAGGCTAAGGATTTAATCCTCAAATACCTTAGGAGATGATTGCATGAAGACTGAGCACATCGTCTGGATTGCCGTCTCTCTTATAATTCTTTTCATTGTATGGAAAACCGTGGAACCTCTTATTACCCCGATAATTTTTGCCTTAACGGTCGCATACATTCTTCATCCCCTCCATGAAAGGCTTGCAAAGAAGCTTGATACAAAAAAGTCTGCCATATTGCTATCGGCTTTGATGACCTTGCTGTTGATTGGGTTTATATTTGGCATAGTGTTATGGTTTAGGGATGTGACCAGATCGTTGGTAATCTACATAAACGAAGCACTCAACTGGTTTTTGTCCTTAAACCTTCCCCCAGATATAGGACAATCGGCTGCGATTTTGATTGAAAGGGTTTCGGAGAAGATGAGCGAATACCTTCTCAACTACACCTTATCCATACCCAAGTTACTTCTTCAAGCCGTTGTTTTCATAGCAGTCTTTTATGGAATACTCGTCCACTCCAGGGCTTTGTCTGAAGAGCTTTACGCATTACTGCCCGAGGAGAGGAGAGATTTGGGTGTGGAGCTAATAGAAAAGGGAAAAGAGACGTTAAATGCTATTTTGAGGACTTGGCTTATGCTGAGCATCTTTAAAGGCTTTCTGCTAACCTTGGGCTTTTATGTCTTTGGAGTGACGAACCTTAGTGGGGCAATCGCAGCTGGAATATTCTGTATTATCCTTGAGCTCCTACCCGTTATCGGAGGCTGGATAGTGTGGATAGCTGGGGCAATATACCTATTTACTCAAGGAAATATCTTTGCGGGAATTATGCTCTCAGTATATGGTGTAATTTTGATCTCTCCTGGTCCAGACATCACAATTAGGCCAAAACTTGTTGCGGAAGGTGCAAAAATAAATCCTGCCCTTGCGCTGGTGGGAATATTTGGTGGAATAATGGGCTTTGGGATAAAAGGACTGATAATTGGGCCGGTAGCTCTGGGCTTGCTTTCAACACTGCTAGAAGAGTGGAAAGAACAAAAACGGGAAGGCTAAATATTAAAGCTCTTTACTTGCTTTTCCGCTATTTCTCCCACTATTGGGAACTTGTAGTATTCGCCTTGGTAGGCTTTTACCATGCCGAGTATCCACAGTATAAGCCCAATCAGTGTTACCAGTGAGCCCAGTATCCAGCCAAAAAACGGAATGGCTCCAAATATTATGTCAATTACTGTTATCGCAAGGAACGTAATTGTTGACTGCATTGCATGAAATCTCACAAAATCGCTCTCCTTTTCAAGCAGGAGAAAGAGTATCCCCGTCAGCCATCCAAGAAGATATGCAAGAGCCCCTTCCACATTTTCATCAAGTCCAAGTGATGTTTTCTTTTCTTCTTCCATTTCATGTCCTCCTTTGAAATTATTCCAGTAGTATTTTGTATTTTGTCCTTAAATACTTTGCTTTTTTATATGTAATAATAGCACCCTTAAAAGAGCATACTAGAACCATTTCTCTTTGATGTTCAAACTTTTCTGGAGTTTTAGACCCACCAAATCTTTTTAAGGCAGTCTATATATCTCATAAACGAAATTAGGTTTACCTAATGGTGATGCTCATGTATGTGCGGTTAACTCAGATGCGCGAGGGAGAGAAAGGTATTGTGGTTGACATCCAAGGGGGGCATAGGGCTAGGCAGAGGCTCTTGGGGATGGGAATAGCCCCCGGAACAAAGATTTTTGTGGTCAAATCAGGCAACCCGGGGCCTTATATAATCGCTATTGGAAATACCCGCATAGCTCTGGGAAAAGGTGTGGCAGAGAAGATCATAGTTAGGAGGGAGCTTTGATGAGCTCTTGTTGCAGTGTTGAAAAAGTTCCCGAAGAAAGGAAACATGGTCTAAAAGTCGTTGCATTAGCGGGCAATCCAAATGTAGGGAAAACTACGATCTTCAATGCCCTAACTGGTCTTAGACAGCATGTGGGGAACTGGCCTGGAGTAACGGTTGAAAAGAAAGAAGGGATAATGAAATACCGCGAAAAGGAGTTTTTGGTAGTAGATCTCCCGGGGACGTATTCTCTTACCGCAAATTCTATAGACGAACTCATTGCGAGAAATTTTATTCTCAGTGGGAATGCGGATGTTATTGTGGATATAGTCGATGCCTCCTGTCTTATGAGGAACCTCTTTTTGACGATGGAGATATTCGAGATGGGGGTCAAAAACGTTGTCATTGCCTTAAATAAGATCGATATCGCAAGAAAAAGGGGAGTTCGCTTTGATGTTAAGAAAATGGAAAAGGTTCTTGGGGTTCCGGTAGTTCCAACAAATGCCAAAGAGGGTGAGGGACTGGAAGAATTGAAAAGAACTATAGTCAACATGGCTGAGGGGAGAATAACTGCAAATCCCATAACCCCCGTGTACGAGGAACCGATAGAAAGGGAGATAGAGCACATCTCCAACCTTTTGAGAGAAACTCCGTTGGAGGAGATGTACAACATTAGATGGCTGGCAATAAAGCTCCTCACCAGAGACCAAGAGGTAATAAAGCTCGTTTTGAACTACCTCGGCCCGGGAAAAATGGATGAAATACTTAAGCATATAAGCGAGCTGGAGGTTTACTATAAGCGCTCCCTTGACATTGTAATAGCAAATCAAAAGTACGAGTTTATAGATCGGCTTATGCATCAATTCGTCACTCACTTTGGAGAGGTCAAAGAAACTTTCAGCGACCAGATAGATAGAATTCTCACTCACCCAGTTTACGGACTCTTGGGGCTTTTGGGAGTATTCTACGTTCTGTTCAAGTTTGTGTTCACAATAGGCACTCCCATGCAGGAGTTCCTGGACAATGCTTTTGCGTCATTTGGTGAATTTGTTGCGCCATTTATAGGTAATGAAACTGCGAGGGGTCTTATTGTTGATGGGATCATAGGCGGTGTTGGCTCAGTGTTAAGCTTTTTCCCATTGGTGTTCTTGCTGTTTATTGCAATGTCAATTCTTGAAGACAGCGGGTATATGGCTAGAGCGGCTGTCGTCATGGAAAGGATAATGAGAAAGTTTGGTCTTCCAGGAAAGAGCTTTATCCCGATGGTTTTGGCATTTGGATGCAACGTTCCAGCTATAATGGCAACAAGAACGTTAGAAGATGAAAGGGACAGAATATTAACCATGCTAATAAATCCACTCGTACCCTGCAGTGCAAGGATGGTCGTTATAACTTTCCTAGCCGGGGCATTCTTTAGCGACCATAAAGCCCTTGTAGCAGTGGGCATATATGCAATTTCCCTCTTTCTCGCTCTACTTTCGGCTCTAATCCTTGGGAAATTTGTTGTTAAAGGAGAGGAGAGCCCGTTCGTAATAGAACTTCCCGAGTATTCTCTTCCGTCATGGAAAGTCGCGGTAGTGCATTCATGGGAGAGAAGCAAGGAATTTCTAAGGAAAGCTGGTACAGTAATTTTACTTGGCTCTGTGGCAATATGGTATCTAAGCACTTATCCTGAACCCATAGGTAGCGGTTTGAGTTATGCAGAAAAGCTTGGAAAAGTTTTTGAGCCTTTTACACTGCTTATGGGTCTTGACTGGAAAGCTGCGGTAAGTTTGATCTTTGGGATAATAGCCAAGGAGAATGTTATTGCAACATATGGCATAATATACGGTATAGGAGAAAGCGAAGAGGCTCTCATATCGCTGATGCAGAGTGCTATGACTCCCCTACAGGCATTTGTCTTAGCATTGGTAACCACTTTATATATTCCCTGTATAGCCACAATAGGGGCAATAAGAGCCGAAGGAGGGAATAAGTGGGCTTTGGTAGCCTCTCTCTACAACCTTTTGCTTGCGAGCTTAGTTGGCATACTCGTTTACAACATTGGTCTCTTGCTTGGGTTTTGATGGGTGAAGCAGATGGGGAAACTCGATGATGTGCTGGAACTGATAAAGAATGGAGCAAGAACACCCAAAGAAATAGCTGAGAGGCTAGATCTTACGGTTGATGAGGTTGAAGGGATCATAAAAATCCTAGAAAGCCTGGGCTACGTGGAAAAAGTCGAGATGGGCTCTTCGTGCCAGAGCTGTCCTCTAAAGAAAATTTGTCCGGGCAGTTGTGTCGTGTTTAAAGGCACTCTCTATGAGCTCAAGAAGGATGACAAGAAGAATACATAGGCTGAAAATCTGTTCATTGAGGGAATATTTAATCCACGTAAAATATTTAAGGCGAGAGCCTAATGTATTATTGGTGATACTATGAAAGCGGTTATTCTTGCTGGTGGTTTTGGAACAAGATTAAGGCCACTCTCTTCAACTAGACCAAAGCCCATGATCCCGGTTCTTGGCAAGCCAAATCTTCAGTACATACTCGAAAACTTGGAGAAGATAAAGGAGATCGACGAGGTTATCCTTTCAGTACACTACATGAGAGGAGAAATTAGGGAATTTATAGAGGACAAGATGAGCGATTATCCAAAGGATATTAGGTTTGTCAATGATCCAATGCCCTTAGAAACAGGAGGAGCCCTTAAGAACATTGAAGAGTTTGTAGGTGAGGAGTTCCTAGTTATTTACGGAGACGTCTTTACTAACTTCAACTTTGAGGAGCTCATAAAAGCACACAGAGAAAACGAGGGGCTTGTAACGGTAGCACTTACAAAGGTCTATGATCCAGAGAAATACGGTGTCGTCGTTACAGACGAAGAAGGAAAGATAATTGATTTTGAAGAAAAGCCTCTAAAGCCTAAGAGCAACATAGTAGATGCTGGAATTTACATGGTCAACAAAGAAGTTTTGAAAGAGATACCCAAAGGAAAAGAGACATACTTTGAGAGGGAAGTCCTCCCAAGACTTGTAAGCCAGGGACAGGTTTATGGATACATGATGCCAAGAGAAAACTACTGGGTCGACTTGGGAACCCCAGAAGATTTATTCTATGCTCACCAAGTTGCGCTAGATGAGATAGCTAAAAACAATGGCTATTATACAGTAAAAGAAGGAGCTGAAGTGCCAGAGGACGTTGAGATACAAGGTCCGGTGTACATTGACAGAGGTGTCAAAATAGGACATGGAGTCAAAATCAAGGCCTACACTTACATAGGACCAAACACTATTATAGAGGACAAGGCATACCTCAAGAGGTCAATACTCCTGGGACACGATATAATAAGGGAGAGAAGTGAGCTGAAGGACTCAATTCTTGGAGAAGGTGTCGTAGTTGGCAGAAATGTTATCCTAAAAGAGAACGCAGTAATTGGAGACTACGCAAGAATTCACGACAATCTCGTAATATACGGTGCGAAAGTACTCCCATGGAAGAAAGTTGAAGAGTACGAGGCGTATCTAAAGATAAAGCTTGACCCGACTAAGGTAAGGCCAGAACTTACTCCAGAAAGGTGTCCTCTCGGATTACCGGAGTGTATATACTCAAAGTTCAAGGCAATAGCAGCAGAAAAGCCACCATGTGATGAGTGTATAGAAAACCAATGGCTCTTCTGACCCCTTATTCTTTATTTAATGCAGTCTTGGGTTGTACTCGAAGATTATCTTTCCATCTTTGAAAACTCGCACTATCCCACTCTCTGAGACCGTTATTGCTATCGCTTTAGTAACTTTTGAAATTCCTGCTGCTGCCAGGTGTCTACTCCCTAATCCGGAGGGAATGTTCACACTTACTTTCTTAAAATCAATATCCAAATACCTTCCTGCGCATAATACTCTACCCGACTTGCTTATAACAAAAGCTCCATCTAAAAAGGCAAATTCCTTTATGATCTCTTTACTCCCCTTATCAAAGATGTTTATCTTGTATCCCTTAAAGGGATTTGGCACCATCTGATGGGAATGCTTGATAACGTTTTGTGTATCTCCTATTACGAATATTGTCCCTATTGGCTTTCCTTCTCTGCCCTCAAGGCTAAGCTCTATGGCAAGCTCAAGAACTTCTTGGAAAATGTGTTCAATTTGGGAGAAAAACTCATCTTCGACCTCTACTGCTTTTTTAGCTTTTCTAATGCCCAACGTGGATGGGGTCACGTATATGAACGTTTCCCCCTCTTTGATTATTCCCTCAGCTATCATAAAGCTCGAAGCTAAATTTACGAGATTTTTGGTTCCCATTGAGAGGGGAAGGGGAAGGGTTTTAAGGTTATGTTGTTTGCTTGTTTCTCTCCCCACTAGAAGGATTGGTATGTTCACTTTGAGAGGCTTTTTTAGTTCTATGCCAATGACAACTAAGGCTTTAATGTCCAAGAGCCTTGTGAGCTCCAGGGCTTTTTTGAGAAGAACCTCTGCGTAGTCATTTCCCTTCATCTTCACACCTGAGTGTAAATATGGGCAACTTAACCTTATAAACATTGTTTCGAAAAGCAATGCATCCGTTATGAAATTCACACAAAGTATTTTAAGTACCTAAATGTAAAAGTACTCAAAACGGTGAAGAGTTATGAGAATTGTGGTTGCTATTACTGGGGCGAGTGGAGTTATTTATGGGATTCGATTAGTTGAGGTTCTAAAAGAGTTGGGGCATGAGGTTGTTAGCGTTGCTTCGGAGACGGCTTTGAAGGTTATAAAATATGAAGTGGGAGTTGACTTTAAGCCTGATTTCAGAGAGAATGATCTCTTTGCACCAATAGCCTCTGGTTCTTATGGGTTTGATGCCCTTGTTGTGGCTCCGTGTTCAATGAAAACACTGAGTGCTATAGCTAATGGGTATGCTGATAACCTTATTACGAGGGCTGCAGATGTTGCTCTAAAAGAACGAAGGAAGGTAGTATTGCTGATAAGAGAGACCCCTTTAAACTTGGTGCATATCCAAAACATGTTAAAGGTTACCCAAGCAGGGGCTATTGTTATGCCAGCATCTCCAGGTTATTACCATAAGCCTAAAAATTTAGACGACATCGTTAATTTTATAATTGGAAAAATTCTAGATATTCTCAGCATACCCCATAATTTGTACAGGCGATGGGGTGAGTAGGATGATATATTTGGATGATTTAGATAGAGCGATTTTAAAGGTGCTCAAGGAAGATGCTCGGGTAACAATTTCCGAGATTAGTGAGAGGCTGGGTAAGCCAGAGTCCACCATACACTTCAGAATAAAGAAGCTCATTGAGAGGGGAGTTATAGAAAAATACACGATAGTCCTAGGTGAAGTCGCAAGGCCTAAGGAGGTTGCCTTTATAGTCTTAGGAATAGAAAAACCAGTTATAGAAGAGTTCCTAGGCAGATACCTCGAGTATGTATCAAAAAACTTGGCAAATCTCCCCAATGTCCTCTTGGTGGCAAAAACTGAGGATGAGAGGATAGTGGCTCTCGTTGGAGCAGAAACAAAAAAGGAGTTGAATGAGTTCATTGAGGAAAATATAAAAAGCATACCGAGCGTACGGGAGATTGTAGTTTATCCAATAGAAGAGTTCAAGAAGGGAGAGGAAATTAAGGGATTGCTTCTAGGGATTTAGGATGGAAGTTGAAGTGAAATTCAAAGTCCTCTTCGATGAAATAAAGGAGAAGATAGAGAGACTAGGGGCTGAACTGGTTAGAGAGGAAGTTCAGGAGGATCTCTATTTTGATATTCCTCTCCCCAACCTTCTTCGCATTAGGCGTATTGTAAATACAGGTGAAGTAATCTTGGGATACAAGGAGATCAAAGACCAAAGAAACGAGGAGTTTGATGAAATAGAGGTAGAAGTGAAGGATTTTGACAAAACTAGGGAGATTTTAAAGCGTTTAGGATTTAAAGAGGATATATGGGTTAAGAAACACCGGCATGTATACAGGCTTGGCAACGTTACTTTTGAGCTAAACCGGGTCGAGGGGCTTGGGGATTTTCTGGATATAGAGGTCATAAGCGATAACGTGGAAGATGCTAAAAAGGAGATATGGAAAGTTGCGAGGAGACTTGGACTAAAGGAGGAAGATGTCGAGCCAAGGCTTTACCAGGAGCTTATAAAAGAAAAAGGATCTACCTAGCGGTGGCAACTATCTTTATGATGTCGTTGAACTGAAGCTCGTAGTCTTCTCCCACCCTTCTGTGGGTTTTGGCATTGATGGCATAAAGGAAGGTCCTTCCCAAATCGGTGTGCACTTTAAACGCAAGGTCTCTCGGCGTTGAGCCCTTCTTCATTAAGAACACATGCGGCAGAACGTTTCCAAATTGATCTGTTAGCTTGTGCTCATCCTCCACGGGATAAACTGGAATTAGCTGAAGGAGCTCAAAAACTGCTCTGTTTATCACCTCTTGAACTCCTGTTGAGCCAAATCTGTTGAGCACTTTTTCTCTAATTAGCTCCAACCCGTGCTTTTGCTTTTCGTTCAAAGGCTTTAAGACCTTGAAATCCCCCGATCCTGGAATGTAGTCAATGTAGCCTGCTTTAGCAGCTTTTCTGAGTGTTAGCTCGGCAGCGGCTGATGTCGGCACTACGATGTATCCCCTTTTCTCACCTTCTCTTATTAATCGCTTTATCTGCTCATCATCGGCAGCGTCGGCTTTGTTTGCGGCTATGATTATGGGCTTGTTTATCTTCCTGAGCTCTCGCACAAAGTTAAACAACTCCTCATCGCTCCATTTCGTTGGATCATCGCTTAAATTTACCCTGTGCATAGCATCGAGTACGTCATCTTCGCTAACCCCAATTCCAGTAAGCTGCTCAGCTATTGCCTTAGAAAGCTTTAAACCCTGCATTTTTATTCTCTTGGCGAACTTCTCCCAGTTTTTTCTTAGAATTCCATATATCCAGTAGTCTATTTCTTTCTCCAAAAATTCTATATCCTCGACGGGATCATGGTAATCAGTTGGTTGTCCTTCGGCATCGGTTTTTCCAGTTGCATCAACCACATGTATTAAAGCGGATGCCATCCTTAAGTCGTCTAAGAACTTGTTCCCCAAACCCCTTCCTTCATGAGCTCCGGGCACTAATCCAGCAACGTCTATCATCTTTATTGGAATTAGGGCAATTCCGTCTTTGTACTGGTAGTTCTGTGGATTTGGGGTGCAGTTGAGCTCTTTGCATGGATGCTCCGCGGTTGCGTAGCTAACTCCTATGTTGGCTTCTATTGTTGTGAAAGGATAATTCGCTATTTGCACATCTACAAGCGTGGCAGCGGCGAAAAACGTGGACTTCCCCACGTTTGGTTTTCCTACAACCCCAATTTCCATGCTATCACCTCAGAGTATTGTGAATTCTCCCTTTTTCATAATGATCTCTCCGTCAACCTCTACACTTGGATACCAAACCAGACAGTCGTAATGGTTCAAAGCTGGAGCATCGTTGTCGTAATTTGCTCCTATGGCTATGTGTATTGTCTTTCTGATCTTCTCATCTTCTAGAAGCTTCCCCGACATCTGGGCTTTGGGGTTAAGACCTATACCGAGTTCCCCAAGATGCCAGGCGTTTTTTGCGTATTCCTCCTTTCCCATTTCAAGCGCCATTTTTTCGGCTTTTCTTATTGCCTCCTCAAGCTTCCTTGCATCTTCTCCTCCTTCAATCTTTGTGACAAAGCCGTTCTTAACATAAACCTTAACCGGCTCTTTTGGAATAATGCTCTCTCCTCCAAGGCTTAAGGTGCCATCGAAAACAATTACACCCTCACTTTTGCCAACTGCCGGAGAGATAAAAACTTCCCCTGCGGGAAGATTTCCGCCTTTTCCGGGCTTTCTAAAGTCTCCATCGTCTTTTAGTGGCCTTCTGCCTTCAATGTTTATCCACAGGTCTGTTCCCTTTTCGCTTGTTATGTGAACCTCTTTCCCTCTTTTCAGAACCTCAGCCAGTATCTCCGCCTCTTCCCTAAGTTTTTCATAATCTATTGGAACACTGCGGAGGTACATTTCCTTAGTTATCCCGGGACTCCAGAAGGCTCTTATCCTTTTGTCTCCCCTCAGCAGTTTCTCAAAAATATGGGTGTATTTTTTATTGTCCCTTCCGATATATCCAATATTAATACCGTAAGGATCTTTTCCAAGCTTTTTTTCACTTATGGATACCACAATATCCGGCTCTGATTTTATGGCCTCTATAACGGCTCTCTCTGCATAGTCTAGAGTTCCTTTTGGGCTCTGCACTATTATTGCTGGCTTTGCCTCGAACTCCCTGGCAGCTTCAAAGAGGCTCAAAGATATTTCAAGAGGCTCTCCAGGGTTGGTTATTATTAAAATTTCTTCTCCCTTTTCAACTCCTAAGACCTGCTCCATGACCGTTCTTGATACATCGATTAGCTTCATTTTTTCACCCTCACTCTCTTTTGCTTCTCCCCTTAATTAGACTTATGCTCAAGAAGGGAAAGAGTTATAAAGCAAGCTTCCCGTTATCACTGTGAACTCTATCTTTGATTATTTAGGAGGGAAGAAAAATGGCGGAAAGACCACTCGATGTTATACACAAGTCACTTGATAAGGAAGTTTTGGTGATCCTCAAGAGAGGAGCCGAGTTTAGAGGAAGACTCATCGGTTATGATATCCACCTGAACGTTGTTCTGGCTGATGCCCAGCTTATTGAAGATGGTGAGCCAAAGAAGAATTATGGCAAGATCGTTATTAGAGGGGACAATGTGTTGGCTATCTCCCCGGTTGAGATAGAATGAGCGAGAGGTGAGGCTTCGTGGGAAGTGGAACAGCTCCTCATGGAAAAAGAAACAGAACTCCCACTCACATAAAGTGCAGAAGATGCGGGAGAAAAGCCTTCAACGTTAGAAAAGGCTACTGTGCAGCTTGCGGTTTTGGAAGAAGCAGGCGACTAAGGAAATACAGCTGGAGTCACAAGTGGAAGAAGGCAAAGAACGTCCTCTGATTTTCTTTCTTTTTGGAGATAAATTATAAAAGTACTGCATTCTTATCCTTTCTCATGAGTGCTAAAGATGATATTTTGGAGTATCTTAGGGAAAAATCCCATGAAGGGGCACTTCAAAGTGAACTCTACGAACTCGGTTACTCCAGATCCACAATAGCCGAGGCCATTGAGAGCTTGGAATCTGAAAAAATGATTGTAAGAAGAGAGATAGGAAAAAAAGCCTATAGGATATGGCTTGTTGAAGAAGCACCATTTCCTATTAAGGGACTTCTCAGGCTTGGGGTGTTAAAGGCCGCTGAGTATCCCCATGCCCTTTTGACAGCCAAAGATCTCGAAAAAAAGCACGATGTTAGGGTAATCGTTTACAGCAGCGCCTTGGAGCTTACGAATGCTTTAGCATTGGGCAAAGTTGATCTGGCATGTTCCCCACTAGTGACCCAAGTACTTTTTGGACTTTTGACCAAGAGTTTGAAAATCGCTGCAGGCTGTGGTTTCGGAGGAAGCGGGCTTGTGGTTAGGAAAGAACTCAAAGAGGGGATAACCATAGGCTCGTCCGAGCTATCCACGATGGAAACGATGCTGAAGCTCTTTCTGGAAAAGCACGATCTCATTGGCAAGGTGAACGTGGTCTACTTCAAGAAGCCGGAGGAGATTATGAAATCATTTCTGGAAGGGGAGATCGATGGTCTGAGCATATGGGAGCCCTATCTGAGCAAGCTGGAGAAGAAAGGGTTTAAGGTGTATAGGTACACGGAAAAATTTGGGTTATTCCCCTGCTGTACTTTGGGGGTAAATCGAGAGTTTCTAAAAACTAACGGGGAGATCTTCAAAGAATTTATGGAATTGTACAAGGAGAACACCGAAAGGTTAGAAGAAAGGAAGGAAGAAGCTTTGGAGATAATGGTTAGCCTCTTTGGATTTGGCAAAGAAGAAGCAAAAGCGGGGCTAAAAGGATTTGTTTTTAATTACAGATTGAGCGAAGAGCAGATAGAAGCAGCCCTGGAGCGTTTTGGTCTTAAGGTCTTCAACCTTGATTCCCTTCTAGCAAAAGATTTTTAACCCCCTATGCTTCTTTTTATTCTGTCTCTAACCGTTAAGACAACAATCTAAGTGAGCACCATGGACGGCGAACTAAGAAAAAAGCTATGGGCACTAGCATGGCCTGCTATCCTCGCTAATATAGGTCAAACACTGGTAAACCTAGTGGATATGATAATGGTAGGACAGCTCGGCTCTTTGGCCATAGCAAGCGTTGGCCTTGGAGGACAGTTTTCTTGGTTTATGATGCCACTCATGTTTGCAATCTCTACTGGAACTCTTGCACTGGTTGCCAGATTTGTTGGGGCTAAGGACATTGAGACCGCTGAGAAGGTGCTTGAGCAGAGCATATATCTGGCATTTATAATGAGCATTCCGGTGATGCTGTTCGGTCTTTTCTTTGGAGATGATGCGTTGAGAATAATGGGTGCGAGTGAAGAGGTTGTGAGACTTGGGTACTCGTACATACGTGTCTTCTTTCTGTTTTATCCTGTAAATTTTATGGCATTTGCTGCTTTTAGTGCCCTTAGAGGTGCTGGAGATACAAAAACCCCAATGAAGCTGAGCCTCCTGACCAACGGGGCAAACGTTTTCTTAAACTACGGTTTAATATTCGGGCATTTTGGTCTTCCAAGACTTGAGGTCGTTGGAGCGGCGTTAGCTTCAGGCTTGTCAATTCTCATTGCCTTTATAGTGGGGTTGGTTCTCTTTCTAAAGGGTTCTCTCGTTTTAAAGTTTAGACCATCGTTTAAACCTGAATTCGAAACCATAAAGAGAATCTTAAGAATAGGGATCCCTGCAACCATTGAGAGAATTATATTCAGCTTTTACAACTTCCTCTACATTAGTATAGTCACGCGTTTTGGTACCATAGCACTAGCAGCCCATCAAGTTGGACTTAGGGTGGAGAGCATTGCTTATATGCCAGCTTTTGGGTTTAACGTTGCTGCATCGGCTTTGGTTGGCCAGAGCCTTGGAGAAGGAAATCCAGAAAAGGCTGAAAAAGTAGTCTATGAGGCATTAAAAATGGTCTCTGTGTTTATGGGGGTCATGGCGATAATTTTGGTGGTCTTTCCCAAATACCTTGTCATGCCGTTTGTCACAAAGAGCGACCCGAACTATGCTGAAGTTCTTAGGCTCGCAAGCATTTATCTCATAATAGTGGGAATAAGTGAGATTCCCCTTGGATGGACTTTCGTCCTCAGCGGTGCCCTAAGAGGTGCTGGAGACACGAAGAGCCCGATGTACGTAACGGCAATAAGCAAGCTCTTGTTTAGAATAATACCCTCCTACATTCTAGGTTTTGGAGTCTCCTTCTGGATAATCCACATTAGGGGGATGGGTGTTATTGCGGCATGGCTTGCGATGACCTTAGAGACGTTCACAACAGCGCTCTTCTTCTGGTGGATATTCAAGAGAGGAAAATGGAAGTACATAAAGGTTTAGCTACTGAAGGGCTTTTAATGCCTCCAGAACCTCTTCAAAAGGAGCGTCGGTTTTTATTGCCGTGGGAGAAAAGTGCGTTCTACTAACCCTATATCCCTTTTCTTGGAGCATAGCTGCTATATCTGAAAGCTTTCTCACCTCAAGGGAGTTTCTCCTTGCCAGAGCGTGGATATCGTAGAAAAAGGGCACATCGAGCTCTTCAACAACAACGTTCAAAAATTTGGAGACTTTCTTTTTCTCAGCCAGTTCGCCTTTATCCTCGGCGTTCATCTTTTCCACGATTTTCTGGTTCTTAAGGGGGCCAAGCCACAGCGGTCCGAAGGCATCCGGTTTACTTGGCAGAAAAGCCCTCTCAACTTCAAACTTTCCCGTCTTTGTATCGAAGTAGAGATATCCAAGGTTTTTGAGGGCTTTATCTCCTTCCTTTGCACCATCTTTTAGCCTTAAGAACGCTCTGAAGTAGTGGTCTTTATAATAGGCAAAGAGAACTTCAATGCCAAGATCGTATTTTGCCGTATACCTGACAACAGTCCCAATTAGAATCCTCAAACCGCTTTCGTGGCATAATTCTCCCCTTACTGGCTTTGCATTATACTTTCGCAGACATGCCTTTGGATGAGCTCCGCAAAGGGGAGCTGTGTCTGTTGCCGTCAGTGCAAGGACCCCTTTTCTCTTTACACTCCTAAGGGAAGAATCTAGGAACTCCATTGGAGAGCCAAAAGGATCGAGGTCAAGGAAGTCGAAGTACCTGAACTTTTCGGCCATTAAAAGGTTTGCATCTTTGTTTGTGGCTATTAACGTTTTTTTGTCCCTTAAAGTTGCGGATCTCTCATTAATCTCTAGTTCTCCTTCAAAATTGAGCTTTAAATTCTCAATTATCAGCTTAAACGCCTCGGGATTTATATCGTTGAGCCAGATTTCATCCGCTTCGGTTTCCAAGGCGTATCTTATTCCCCTAATACCGGTGGCGGATAAAGCTTCCAAAACCCTCTCTGCTTTTACAACCTTTAGGAGAAGAACACTCAAGTCTCTGTTAAGTGCCATGACTGGATTATAAAATACGGGAGCGTCGTAAATACGCTCTGCTTTAGGCACAAGAATCTCAGCCTTTCCTTCCTTAATTTTGGTAAGCTCCATTAAGTTGCCTCCAAAAAAGAGGAAAGAGGGTTCACTTTATTTCAACATAATCTCCTAGGGCTTGGCCGGGCAAAGGTCTCTCGAACCTTACCTTTACTTCCCCTCTTGTGCCGTGGGTTCTTGTAATCTTGCCAACAAGGAGCTTTCCGCTTGGGCTCTTCCATATTACCTTCTTCCCTATTAGCCCTGATGCCTGCTCTCTGCTGTCAATTCCGATAGGTTTGATAATCATGTGGTTGTTGTGCTGGTTCTCTTTACTTCTCATGTAGCTCAATACGATGCCCTTCATTATCATCACCGGAACTCACTATGGAATGAGACTTTTAAATTTTTATGTTTCCGCCCAGGATACTGTTAGGATAAGCTGTGGGGTGTCAGGTTTAAGTTACTGGCAGTACTTCAGAAAAAGAAGGGGGAACATGAAGTCTGAAACCATTATTTACTGGATGGTTTCAGTCTTAAAACCTTTTCGCCGAAACAGAATCCCACCAGAAAAGAAAATCAGGGCAATAAACCTGTACCTACACGGCCTAAGCTACAGACAAACCGCCAGAATCCTCGGAATCAGCCACACAACCGTCTGGGAAGCCGTTCAGAAAATAGCAGAAGCGGTTTACCACCCAAAAATCCTCGCAGTCAAAAAAACAGCGAAACTTCATCGCAGTTGACGAAACAGTAATAAAAATCAACGGGAGGAAAAGATTCCTCTGGGCGGCGATTGACGTTGAGAGCAAGGAGGTTTTGGCAGTCTGGATTACGACTGTTAGAAACTGGTGGGTTGCCAGGGATTTCATTCTGGTTGTTTTAAAGTCCTGTGAAGGGCAGCCTGTCTTTCTGGTTGACAGGGCGAGCTGGTATAAGTCTGCTTTTAAGAGTCTGGGGTTGGGTTATCTGCATGTGACTTTCGGGCCGAGGAATAGTGTTGAGCGCTGGTTTAGGACTGTTAAGGAAAGAACAAAGCGTTTCTGGAATAATTTCAGGAGTGAGGACTGGAGGAGGGTTCATAGGTTTGTTTTTCTGTTTGCCTTCTGGTATAATTTTGTCAGAATTCATTCTAGGTTTGGTAGGCCTCCGGGTGATGTTACTGAATGGCTTCAGGAGGTGATGCCCCAATTATCCTAACAGTATCCAAAATCATTTATAAAAACACAGTTTATTATGTTTTAGGTGAAGTTTGAATGTCAAGAAATCTTTATGACTTAGAAAAACTGCTGAATGAGTGTAAAACCAACTCGTGCATAATGAACATTCTATTTGATGCCGGACTGCTTAAAATAGAGCAGTCTAAATTCTTTTATAAAGATCCCGATCCGATCGAGCCTGTTTATTTAAAAAAAGTCGAAGGAATGCTAATTGGAACCGCAATTGGAGATGCACTCGGATCCTCTGTCGAAGGCACGATCCCTAGAAATAGAATAGCAGAATTAAAAGGATATCCCCCACGAGCGCACATTACGGATGACACCCAGTTAACGTTCTGGACTCTTGAAGTATTTTTAAAGCATAATTGGTTAAATCCAAAAGCCTTAGCCGATCGCTATACAAAAGAGAGGATAATCGGGATAGGAAGAACTGTTAAATATTTCATCAAGAACTACAAAGACCTTAAAGTCCCTTGGTATCTGGCAGGTGGGAAAAGCGCCGGAAACGGTGCTCTTATGAAGCTCTCTCCTGTCGTCATTCCTCACTTACTAGAACCCTCTAAAGAATTATGGAGCGATGCAGTGATTACGACATATCTAATATACCAAGATAAGCTCGCAATTTCATCTGCAGTTGCATTCACTAACTTGTTATGGAAGCTTATGAAAATTAACCGACCACCAGAACCAGAATGGTGGCTAGAAGAGTATGTGAGAGTAGCTAGGGAACTAGAGGGGGATAATTCCCTATACAAGCCACGTAGTGGAAGGATTACCTATACAGGTTCCGCTTGGTATTTTATTGAGAAGATTTTAACAAAGGCTTTAAATGAAGGGTGGAGTCTGTATGATTTAAATAAAACAGTTGGATCTGGCGCTTATTTGTTGGAAACAATTCCTATGGTGTTATATACTCTAATGTGCTATAGTGAAAATCCGTTTGAAGCTCTTGTAAACGCTGTAACTTATAGTAAGGACAGTGACACAATTGGAGCGATAGTTGGTTACTTGCTAGGAGCACTTTATGGTGTGAGAGCATTTCCAAGGCATTTGCTAGAGCCGGCTATTAAAGGAGAACTATTGCCAACTACTTTTTTGGAATTAGTTCGGAAAACGGAGGATTATTTGCTCGCAAAAGAAAAGGAAGTATATGGCTCAAATGCAATTGTGACTACTGAAGATACTGTAGTATACCGACCACAAAAGTCCTTTCTAAAAACTCTCTTCTAAAGAGCCACTAAGTTTCTGCTATTTTCAAGGTTTACCATGTTTTGTATACATAACCCACTTTTAAGCTATTTCCGTACACTATTAGTGAGACTGAGGATATCAAAGTTAGAAACCATCCATAACTCATTTTGAGGGTATATACCCCTTCCATAAAGCCAATTTTTCCTAAAGGCACTCCAGTAATAATCGCAAATACTGGATAATCATATCCTATTATTTTTAACGTGTTATAAACTCCATACAAGTAGTACAAGCTCGTTAGGACGCCTAAAATTCCAAGTCCAATCAATATCTTTCTAGTCTTCCTCTTTTCGTACGGCTTGGTGAATCCTAAAATTAATCCAGTTAAAGCTAAAATAGCCGGGAGCATCGATAAGTAGAACACATTCGTTCCATAATTAAGTACAAATGCTCTTATAAATTGTTCCATGTTATCAGAGGGAACTTTCTTTCCTGAAAATCTTATTATGAGTTCTGAGAACGAGTAGCTTTCCCTCCAGCTACCTTCTATTGTATTTAGACTGTAAACCACTTTGTGAGTGTATATGTCGGTAGTTAGCAATCCTCCAGTGACCCTATCGATTATTGTTGACCAAGGCATCATGACTATGGAAAGGAGTAGTAACCCACACAAAACTACCTGTCCAGTTCTATACCTCATTTCAATCACCCTCCAGCAGTTTGCTTATTTTTTGGCGAGATTTAGTATTATTTTTAGTGAATCCCCTTCCTGCTCTAATTTGACCCAAAATCTGTTGAACCTCTGCAAATCATATTTAAGCCTTAAATCGTCGGTAAAGGATGTAAATAAGTATTCTACAAATTGCTCATGGAATACTGGATTGTAGAAATCTGCATAATGAGGAAACTCCATTCTCCAAGTTACCCCGTCAGAGTATCCTACAGGCAAATATGATCTTTTATCAAGATTGGCAATATTGGTATCAAGAATCAAATTGTGGTAATGTTCCTTAAACATCCGTTTTAAATCTTCGGATATCTTGGTTATATCTACAAAGCTAAATTTGTAATCCCTTTGTTTAAAGTCCTCCGCTGAAAGAGTTTCAACTTTCTCAACTAAAACACCACTCCTATCCTTTTTGACCTCATAAATCGTGGCATTTGAAATGAACAACCTCTCGCCGAGAGTTTCCTGCCTATAAGTTGACAAATCGGTATAGTATGTCCCCAAATCCATTACTGGTGGGTGTTGGTCTAAAATAAAGTATTCTCCGTTGATTTTTATTGCAGTGGCTGTATGTCCTGTCTCAGAGTTTTCAAAGTTTATATCAAACACGTAAACTGGAGAATAACCCATTTCTAATAAGAGTGCAGTAGTTAAGATTGTATAATCACTGCAGACGCCTTTTCCCCTTTGAATAGTTTCATACGGAGTCTGGATCTCCGTGCCTTCCCCTCCAGTGACTTCCTTTATTCTCCCATCTGGATATTTCCATATTATAGGAGCTGGGAGGGAAGCCTTGTAATAGTCATATTCTATGTTTTTGTCAAGCCATTCTAGGATATTCCACGCGCTTTCCTGTATGGTCTCTCCCTTCAATTGATTGGCTAGGTTGGAGATTCTTGAAAGCTCTTCTTCAGTTAGAGCACATTTTAGAGCATCTTCAAAAATATACCTCCAATAACCATTAGAACAGTAAGATTCAGAAGTTATTGGGAGTGTTTGTGTATATGTCTGAGTTGGTATGTATGTTTGTGTTAAGGTGCTTGTGTAGGGAGTTTGGGAAAGTTCAAACACTTTTACATCGTCATAATATACTTTAACTCCTGCATGGTCGGAAATAAGAACTATTGCATTTATATTCTCAACATCGGGAGAATATGCTGTTACGTCTTTAGCAATAAGTTTTCCATTAAGGTACACTGAGAAAGTCTTAGTACTCCTATCTAAAATTACCTTAAGGTGATACCACGTTTTAGGCATCCACTTGGCAACAGGTGTGGAACCAACGATGACTTTTCCATTTGATTGGAAGTAAACTCCTGCATAGTACCTCCCCCAAGCGTCTAGTTCCTTATTCCAGAATAACACTCTTGCAACCATTTTTTGGTCATGTGTACCATACTCCTCGATGTAAATCTTAGTTTCAAAGCCTATAACCTCTGAAGAGGAGTAAAACATGCGTTCTGCAACTGCAGACCACCCTGATATACCCCATAGCTGGAGTGATTTGTCTCCAGAGAAGGAAACTGTATTGGTCACTATTTGATACTCTCTTCCCTTGCCGGACCAGACGAGTCTCCATTTATCACCAGAGGGGAATTCACCAATAGGGTATTTTTCAAAATCCTCCAAAAATAATGTATTTTCCGTTGGAATGTATGTAGGAGGAGTGCTTGTAGCTGTAGTTTGAGTATAACTACCAATGTTATCAAAACTTCCTTGCGAGTACAAATAGCCAACCAATATCAATAATAGTATTACAACCCCTACGGCTATATACTTCCCTTTGGACTTCTGTTTTTTCCTACCTGGCTTTTCTTGTCTCTTATTTGCTTGCCTGGAGAGCTTTGTAATATCCTCATTTATCTTTTGTTTTTCGTCTTTTTTAGGCAACGGTTCTCCTCTCTCGACAGCTGAATGTTTTATATTTGGGGATCTTATGGAAGGTGTGCTCTTCGGAGTAGAAGTGCTCCCCAGGTATAGATCTTCTGGTATTATAATCCACCGCTCCCCATCTCTAATCTCAAATCTAATTGATGGTGAACGTGGGATTACTTTTTTGATTGTTGACGTCTCTATGTAGATCTCTTTGGGAGTGACATAAACACTACCCCAATCCTTAAGTCGCTTTTTGACATTTATAATCACATTGTCGTACCGAGTATAATTTTTAGGAAACCATGTTCCTGAAACTCTAATTTCTTTAGGGGAGCTGGATTTCCCTATACCATATAAGCTTGTATTTTTCCAATCATATTCCTGCCAGAACTTTTGAGTGTAAGGGTAACAGGGATGACCATCTTCTCTGTGCCACTCCTTGTCCAAGAAGTCTCTCAAATCTTTATGATTAATCCACAACTCTTGATATTTCTGAAATGTTAATACCAAAGAAGGTCTAATATGCTTTTCACAAAACCATTCTCCACAATATGGACATTGATAAAGCTTTTTCTTACTCTTATCTCCATCATAAACAGCACACCTAGAGCAAACACCAAAATCTAGGGACTCCTCTTCTTTTAACTTACCTGGTTTTGTTTGACTTTTTGGCATTTCTTGAGGCTTTTCCATTTGAAGAGGTTTACTCTTTTCTACGTCGAACATAAAATTTGAGAATACCTCTACTTTTCCGGTTAAATACTTCTCAATTTTTTGTCCAAGGAGGATAAAGTTGGTTTTTATCTCTTCAGCTATGGGGAGCATCTCTCTTTGGTTATAGAGTCGGGTGTATACATATTTTATAGCTCGCATATAATCGTATAGAATTTCTTCTGATACTTCGGATAAGTTCTTGTTATAGTACTTGTGCCACAATTCGTTTCTCCAGTCTTCCAAAAACTTCGCCATTACTTCGGGAGTAGTGTACTCCTTAACGTCAAGGCTCCAGTCCTTATAATGTACAACAGAATTATCATGGAGTGTTGCTATTATGGAATTCAAAATAGGGTTGATGATTCTGGTAATGAGGTAGTGGAGGTCTTTAGAAGGTTGGGGTGGATTTTCCACAGTTTCCACCTATTATAGAAAAATATCTATGTCGACGTATATTAAGTTTTTGGGAACTGATGACGAAATTTTCGAAAGAAGTTTGTGATTTTTGCGTAAGTTTTGATTAGTTAGATCCGATGATTGATCCAGCTTCTAGGTTCAAATGCAATGCAAGTTCCAAAAAGTTGATTATTGAAAGATTAAATATAATTTGGTGATTCCTGTGGATGTGAGGTCGACTTCTGGAGGAGTTTTGTTAAGGTTAACGTATAACCTTAGGCTCTCTTATTGCTGGTGAGAGTTAAAAATCATTTTTTCACCATTCTACTCGGTGATTCACCGTTATAGTGAAAACTTCATCCGGTGATTAATCATAATTTTCACCCTTTTAACCACTGTTTAATTGAGATATGATCACGTGTCGGCACTTGTGATCACAGAGTGAAATGGTGAAATTACTAATTCGTTCAGGCTGAAGTGTGGTAGAACTGAGTGGCAAAAATCAAGTTTGAATAAGTTTTCGGCTGTTTAAACTGTCAGAAACGAAGAAGTGGTGGGGCGAGGGGGATTTGAACCCCCGACACCCGGATCTTCAGTCCGGCGCTCTCCCAGGCTGAGCTACCGCCCCGCACTCAAACTATAGAAGGTTAAACCCGCTTTATAAATCTTGCGGTGAGGTTAATCTTACCCTTTTATACTAAAATCGAAAAGTTTATAAAGGATTATCATTTTAATAACTATTGGTAACCAAAAGTGGTGGGAGGTGAGGGAAATGGCAAGAAGATGGTGGAGAAGAGACATATGGGACCCCTTTGACATAATGAGAGAGATTCAGGAAGAGATCGATGAGATATTCAATGAATTCTTCAGGGGTCCCAGACTCTGGAGCTACAGAAGATTCGGCGAGCCAAGGGAAGAGTTTGAAATGAAAAGCGAGGGCGTATGGAGAGAGCCATTCGTTGACATCTTTGACACCGGTGAAGAGTTCGTTATTACCGCTGAGCTTCCAGGAGTCAGAAAAGAGGACATCAAAGTAAGGGTAACCAGTGATACAATCTACATCGAAGCCCAGGTCAAGAGAGAACAAGAACTTGAGAGAGAGGGCGCAGTAAGGATAGAGAGATACTACAGCGGCTACAGAAGGGTTATCAGATTGCCAGAGGAAGTCATCCCAGAGAAGGCAAAGGCCAAGTACAACAATGGTGTCCTTGAGATAAGGGTTCCCAAGAAGCACCCGACAAAGAAGGAAGAAAAAGAAGGATTTGAGGTTAAGATTGAGTGATCTCTTTCGTTATTTTTTGAATTTTTGCTTAAATAAGTGATATCACGATCATCTGCTAAAAATATGGAGGTGGTGTAAATGGCAGAAAAGAGAGAAATCAAGCTTAAAGTTGCTTCCGCTTACCAAAGGGATGTTGGTAGGGGGATTGTTAGGATTGATAGAAGTGCAATGAGAAAAATTGGCGTTCAACCTGGTGACATAGTGGAGATTATCGGTACCAAAAACACAGCCGCAGTGGTTTGGCCCGCATATCCAGAGGACGAGGGGCTTGACATAATTAGAATGGACGGTACAATAAGAAAGAACGCCGGCGTTGGTCTTGGAGATGAGGTGACCATAAGAAAGGCAGAGGTCAAAGAAGCACAGAGAGTTGTTTTAGCTCCTACAGAACCCATTAGATTTGGTCAAGACTTTGTCGACTGGCTTCACTCAAGGCTAGTTGGTAGACCAGTGGTTAGGGGAGACTACATTAGAATAGGCGTTCTTGGACAAGAGCTTACTTTCGTTGTTACGGCAACTACACCTTCTGGAGTAGTGCAAATAACGGAGTTTACCGAGTTCACGATCTCAGAGAAGCCCGTAAAGGAGGTCGCAAAGACACCAGCCTTAGGAGTTACCTATGAAGACATTGGTGGTCTCAAGGATGTTATACAGAAAATCAGAGAAATGATTGAGCTTCCACTCAAGCACCCAGAAGTCTTTGAAAAGCTCGGTATTGAGCCGCCTAAGGGTGTTTTGCTTTATGGTCCTCCGGGGACTGGTAAGACTCTCCTGGCCAAGGCTGTGGCTAATGAGGCTAATGCTCACTTCATAGCAATTAACGGTCCAGAAATCATGAGCAAGTACTACGGAGAAAGCGAAGAAAGACTCAGAGAAGTCTTTAAGGAGGCGGAAGAAAATGCTCCGAGCATAATCTTCATTGACGAGATTGACGCAATAGCTCCAAAGAGAGAAGAGGTTAGTGGAGAAGTCGAGAAGAGAGTTGTCGCTCAGTTGCTTACCCTAATGGACGGCTTAAAGAGCAGAGGCAAGGTAATAGTCATTGGTGCAACCAACAGGCCGGATGCAGTAGATCCAGCTCTTAGAAGGCCTGGTAGGTTTGATAGGGAGATTGAGGTTGGTGTTCCAGACAAGCAGGGAAGAAAGGAAATCCTCCAAATCCACACAAGAGGAATGCCAATTGAACCTGACTTCAGGAAAGGAGACGTTAAGAGAATCCTTGAGGAGCTTAAGCAGGACGATAGGTTCAGAGAATCTGCTGAGAGAGCCCTTAAGAAGATAGACAAAACTCCCGACAAGGATGAGGACATTAAGAGATTACTCAACGAGATTGACGAGAGGCTCTATGAAGAAGTTAGGCATCGTTTGATTGACCTTCTCCTTGAGGAGCTTGCTGAGAAGACCCATGGGTTCGTGGGGGCTGATTTAGCAGCATTAGCGAGAGAAGCGGCAATGGCTGCGTTAAGAAGACTCATTGAGGAGGGCAAGATAGACTTCGAGGCAGAGAGCATTCCGAAGGAGGTACTTGAAGAGCTCAAGGTAACCAGAAGGGACTTCTATGAAGCTCTAAAGATGGTTGAGCCCTCAGCTCTAAGAGAAGTACTCTTAGAGGTTCCCAACGTTAGGTGGGAAGACATTGGAGGCCTTGAGAACGTTAAGCAAGAACTGAGGGAAGCAGTGGAGTGGCCCCTCAAGTATCCTGAGGCGTTTATGGCTATGGGAATCACTCCACCGAAGGGAATCCTCCTATATGGTCCCCCAGGAACTGGTAAGACCCTGCTAGCTAAGGCAGTGGCAACAGAGAGCGAGGCTAACTTCATTGGCATCAGAGGGCCAGAAGTTCTTAGCAAGTGGGTCGGTGAGAGCGAGAAGAACATAAGGGAGATCTTTAGGAAGGCAAGACAAGCTGCACCAACAGTGATATTCATTGACGAGATTGACGCAATAGCCCCAAGAAGAGGTACAGACGTTAATAGAGTTACAGATAGGCTTATTAACCAGCTGCTCACGGAGATGGATGGCATTGAAGAGAACAGCGGTGTTGTGGTCATTGCCGCTACAAACAGACCTGACATCCTTGATCCAGCTTTACTCAGGCCGGGGCGCTTTGATAGGCTCATCTTAGTTCCAGCTCCGGATGAAAAGGCAAGGCTTGAGATCTTCAAAGTCCACACAAGGAACGTTCCGCTGGCAGAGGACGTTAGCTTGGAGGAGCTAGCAAAGAGAACCGAAGGATACACAGGTGCTGACATTGAAGCAGTTGTGAGAGAGGCGGCATTAAATGCCATGAGAAGGGCGATAGCAGGAGGCATTATCAAGCCCGGTACAAGGGCAAGCGAGATTAGGCAGAAAGTCAAAGTTACAATGAAAGACTTTGAGGAAGCGCTCAAGAAGGTCGGCCCAAGTGTTAGCAAGGAGACGATAGAGTACTACAAGAAAATAGAGGAAATGTTCAGCAAAGGCAGAGCTGAATTAACTAGAGGGGAGAACAGAGACAGGGGAGTCCTCTGATCCCCTTTGATATTTTAATTTTCTGATTTTTAATTCACGTTCTCAGTTCATCCTGCAGTTTTTGGGCATTCACTTTGATTTCTTGCCCGTACTCATCAAAATCAACGGATTTTTCTATCCTAAGGATTAGCTGCCCTTCTTTTAGTTCTAGCTTTAAAACCCGAGGGAATATCTCCTCAAGCTTTAAAACTGTCTTTGGGTTAAGCACGGATGAATTTAGGAACACAATCCCCTTGCTAGCTTTGTCTCCCATCATACTAGCAAATCCTGCAAGCATTAAGGCATTAAGCTCCCAGATGTTATCTTCGTAGAGTTGCAACAGTGAATCTATCCCCACTATTAGCTTGACATATCTGCCGAGCTTTTCTTCGACTCTGCGGAGGGCATCCCGATAGTGTCGTATCCACACTGGAGCATCTTGAGAAATTTCAACTCTCTCTACTAGACTTGTAATCTTCCCAACGTGGCGCACTCCTCCTAGTTTAATCACCGGAATATCATCCAGTATGCTCGTATCAATCCCGGCACTTGCTAAATGCATTCTAAGGAGGTAGTACTTATCAAGCACGTCTATAACTACAAACGGAACATCGCTTTCCTTCAGTTGGTTGATCATAACGTAAAAAAGTAGATGTGTGGGATCACTGGAACTGTGCTCCACTATTACATATTCTCCCCATTTTAGGCTTTTCAAGTAATTCCATACAGAGGTCTCAAATTCTTCTTTCATATTCAACCACCATACCTATTATTTGGATTCTTCATATTTTAGGGAAGCTGTGGAACCTCTAAGCTCCATAGAGTTCCATAACTTCCCACTAGTGTATCTAATCTATTTACTTGTTTCTAATTAATGAAAAACTCCTATTTAAGCTTTTTTTATGAAATCGTTTTGTTTAGTTTCTGTTTGTTCAAAAGTCTCCAATTTCTCAAATTTGCTTCTTATCTAGGAGCCAATATTGTTTTTGAGAGTTTATCAACGTTTATAGAAAGCTCTGCAAGGTGTTCACCAAAAATTCGAACTTAAAATCTACCTTTATTAATCAAGATTCTTTTTCAAAACATGCCAAACGGAATTGCTATTTGTAAGTTTAAACCTAAAAAGAAAAGTGAAGGAACATTCACTTCAAAAGCTTTACAAATTCTCTCATCCATGCGTATAAATCCCCGGGATGTCTTGAACTTACCCAGTTGCCATCAACGACAACTTCCTTGTCAATGTACTCTGCACCCGCGTTTATGAGGTCGTCTTTTATTGTGACAACACACGTTCCTTTTCTTCCCTTTAAGACTCCTGCAGAGATTAGTATCTGCGGGCCGTGGCATATTGTCGCTACTGGCTTTCCAGCCTCGAACATCTTTTTAGCTATCTCAACGGCCTTTGGGTTTATCCTAACTATCTCTGGAGCTCTTCCACCGGGCAATACGAGTGCATCAAACTCATCTGGATCTACTTCGTCAAACAGCAGGTCAACCTTTACAGAGTAGCCGTGCTTTCCGGTTATGGTGTCCTTCTTGTTGCTTGCCACGTATACCTCATGTCCTTCCTCTTTTATGCGATGGAGGGGATATATTAACTCCAAATCCTCAAATCCATCCGCACTTAAAAACAGCACTTTCATTGCAATCACCAATATAACGTTAAGACCAAAACTTAATAAGGGTTTTTGGTCAAAGGTGTGCAATACCTTAAGCAAGGTTTAAAAAGGGCCTCTCCTAAAAAACTTCGCGTCCATGAGTAAGGGCGAGATTACTTGAGGTGAGAGAGATGGAAAAGCGCTTACCTGGAAAGGTGAGAAGAGCTATAAGGGCTAAATATTACGATATTGAACCTAAAGCGTGGGTTGGTAAGAGAGGGTTAGATGATAGCGTCATTGACGAGATCAATACTCAGCTTAAGAAAGACGGGATATTAAAAGTTGAAATAAAAAAAGGTGCTTTAATATCAACCCAGATGGACAGAAAAGCGATAGCAGAAAAAGTTGCGGAGCTTACAGATAGTGAACTTATTGACGTGAGGGGCAAAAGGTTTATATTGTTCCGTCCCAGAGAGGGATGGGAAAAGTATTTAAAGAAGCTCAAGCTTAAGGAACTCTCGAAAGAGAGACGGGAGGAAAAACCCGTTAAGAAAGTCAAGCTCGACATTGCTCAATTTAGGAAAAAGTTCAAGAAAGGGAGGGAGTGAAGAATGGCAACAGTTTATGACGTTCCCGGTGATTTACTCGTTGAGAGGGTAGCTCAAAAATTGAAAGAGATTCCCGAAATAAAGCCACCTGAGTGGGCACCCTTCGTTAAAACCGGCAGGCATAAGGAGAGACTCCCAGAGCAAGACGATTGGTGGTATTATAGAGTGGCTTCAGTCTTCAGAAAGATATACATTGACGGGCCAGTTGGTATTGAAAGGCTAAGGACTTGGTACGGTGGAAGGAAGAACAGAGGACACGCTCCAGAGCACTTCTACAAGGGAAGCGGAAGCATAATTAGGAAAGCCCTTCAGCAGCTTGAAGCGGCAGGGTTTGTCACAAAGGTACCTGGAGAGGGAAGGGTAGTTACACCAAAGGGAAGGAGCTTCCTTGACAAGGCAGCTACAGAGCTCAAGAAGGAGCTCGAAGAGGTAATCCCAGAGCTTAAGAAGTACTGAATGTAAACTCTTATTTCCTTTTCTCTAAAATATCTCATTGGTGTCTGCTTGTTAGAGTTATATCGGTTCAAAGCTTTATAAAAATAAAAGTGAAAAGGCTTACTTCTCCAGTGCTCTTGTAAAGCCTCTCAGCCCAAGCAATAGGGCTATGAATGTCAAACTCGTAAGGTATGCTAGTGATGTGACAACTACGGATGAAGAAAGAGGGATTCTGTAAATAAGGCTTCTAGTAATGTTTGATGTATGTGTCATCGGGTTTACTGAAACTACTAAACTGAGCAACTTGTTACCCTCGAATACCTCCTTTGGATAGAATACCGTGGAAAGGAACATCATGGGAAGCATTATTATTCCAGATATTGCCATTGGAAGGTTAGGGTTCCGCCCCTTAGACAACAGCCATATCATAAGGCTCGAAAGTATTACAACGAGGGTGGAATTGACCAAAAAACTTTTGATAAAGTTCAATGGTGTCAAAGAAACATCCTCTGAGACTATAACAACGAGAAGCGATAATGTTGCCATGGCAACAAATGCCCTTAAGCAAGCTCCTAAAATCTTAGCAATAAACAGAATTGACCTTGAAATCGGGAGTGTGAAAAGAGTTTCTAAGCCCCCATAGAAACGATCTTGAATGAATGTTGTCGCTCCTCTGAACCCCTGATTTATACCCACTAAAGTTAATACTCCCGGGAACATAAATGCAAGGTATGAGATTTCCACCCCGCCAATGTTTATTCCTCCTATGAGCTTCTCCATTAGGGGGCCAAAAATTAGAACATATATTACTGGTTCAAACATTGTTCCCAGCCAGAATTCCAGGTCTATGCCAACCTTAGTTTCTCTTGACATGGCAACTCGAAAAGATGAAAGTAATTCACTGAGTTTCGCCATCCACTTCACCTCCAACGTCTATTATATTCAGGTAGACATCTTCAAAGTTCAGGGTAGTGGCAAATATTTCAATTACCTCCAGCTCTTGGGAGATTGTTGCTTGAAGAACCTCGTTTAGGGGGTTATCCAAAGAGCTCAGCTGTACTTCAAAGGAATTTGCACTAATTGGGTTAACACCTTTAACATCCTCAAGCTCCATAAGGGTTCTCTTCAACCTTTCAAAATCCCCTATTGGGTTCCTTGTGACTACCCTCAGAGTCTTTCCAAACCTTTCTTTTAGCTCTGAAGGGGCCCCTTGGGCAACTATCCTTCCGCGATTTATAATTAACACCTCATCTGCTAGGTACTCCACTTCATACAGATCGTGACTTGTTAAAAGAACAGTCATCCCTTTTTCTTTAACCATCTCTTCAATCAGCTTCCATGTTTCCCTCTTGCTTTTTGGATCAATCCCTGCTGTAGGTTCATCGAGAAATACCAGGGGAGTATTACTCAAAAGCACGCACGCCAGCTGGATTCTTCTTTTAAGTCCTGTACTTAGCTGAAATGGTTTTTTGTAGGCATGCTCTTTGAGGTTAAAGGTCTTGAGAGCATAATCACAGCGTTGTCTTGCTTCTCTTTTGCTAAGTCCTCTAAACCGGAAATAGTATATTATGTAGTCCCTAACCGATAGAGCCGGCGAAAGGTCCGGTTCTTGGGTCATGTAAGCTATTCTTTTTCTAACCTGGTTTGGATTCTCAATGACATCTATTCCATCCACCAGTATTCTTCCGCTGTCTGGCCGATAGATTGTGGCTATCATTCTTAAAGTGGTGGTTTTTCCCGCTCCGTTTGGCCCAAGTATTCCAAAAACACGACCTTTCTTGACTTTGAAACTGATATTGTCAACCGCCACGACTTCTCCATTAGAGCTGGGAAATTTTTTTGTTACATTCATTACTTCAACTATTCCCATTATTTACCCTCCTTTTAGACATTGGACATCTAGGATCGGGTTTTTTAATATCTCCTGCAATTGTGAGCACTGTGGCTGGGCACTTGGCACATACAAAACCACAATAGGTACAAGGTTCATTTTTAGGCCACATTAGTCGGAATTCCCATAAAACTTCACTTTTATGCCAAACTTCCACAAGACTATCCTCATATAGGTTCCCTGCAATATACTTGGAGGATCCATCTGCTATTTGAATAAGGGTGCATGGAGTTATATTCCCCTCAGCATCTATTGTCACCTGGACAACTCCAGCAGAACACAGGTAATACGCCCTCTTTTTAGCAGGTTTTCTTAAAGCGGGTGGGAAATAGCCCAAATCATCACCAAATTCTATACCCTTTATACCCGAACTTTCCCACCATTTGTAGACGTCCTCCCTCATCTTCACGAATTCTTCAGGTGAAGGGAACAAATTGACGCGAGATCTTGCATTACCAACAGGATATTCCATTTTAACAGCCCATGCTCTTATTGGTAAATCTCTAATTTGATTTAGCAGAGCAGGAATATAATGGTATGTGTCTAAAGAAACTGTTGTTTGAATTTGAGGTTTCCAGCCTAACTCTGCTAGTTTCTTGATATTCTCTATAATTTTTTCAAATATCCCCCTTCCTCTAATTTTTTCATGTATTTCTTTTGGTCCATCTATGCTTATAGTTACTAGGAAGCTCTTTTTCTTTTTGTTAGCGTATTTTTCAAGATACTGGGGGAGATTTGTTGTTCCATTTGTAACTATATGGGCATATATTTTACTTTTATGGATGATTTCCAGAATTTTCTCAAAATCTGGATGTAAAGTAGGCTCGCCTCCACCAATAGCGAGCTGATAACATCCTAACTTCTCCATATCCCATATTAACTTTTGGATAACATCTACAGAGAGAGTTGTGGGATTCTCTCTGGTACCAAC
Source organism: Thermococcus alcaliphilus (assembly GCF_024054535.1). Classification (NCBI taxonomy): domain Archaea; kingdom Methanobacteriati; phylum Methanobacteriota; class Thermococci; order Thermococcales; family Thermococcaceae; genus Thermococcus; species Thermococcus alcaliphilus. The sequence continues at coordinate 101,183 of NZ_JAMXLV010000023.1, forward strand.
ATAACAATGCCTGCATTTCAGATTACACCTATGTGTGATCTCAACAGCTATAGCACCTGGTGGGAAGAACTTGGGATTATTTGAATCATAGGGAAGGACAATCTTATGATCTATAAGGTCCTCTATAAACTTTTTTGTTCTTGGGTTTCTATAGATATTGGTTCTCTTCTGATAATTTTAATAAACATTTCTGTTCCTTCTTTGTCAAGCCCTAATTCCTTATCGGGCATATATATTATTGCTTTGTTATTTTTAAGCTCCCAGACTAATTGTGGATTTGGAAGAAACAATTTCCTTTTATCTTCCAATAATTTCACCCCCTTAATGGAAAAAAGATGAACAAAAAGTATAAATCCAAAACAACAAATCATGTCAATTTAATTACGGATTGGGTGCATACCATACAAAATGCACACACAAATGGTAGTTCTTCTGTGTTGCCTTTGTATTCTGAATACTTTCGTTCCTTAAAATATATAATCCCTGCCATGGCATCACCCCCAATATTAATTGATACTAATACTAATTAAAATTTAATATTTTTAAGTTTTTTTAAAACAATAAGTTTGCAATGATAAGTTAGCAACGTTAAGTACTACATCTAATTATTTGAAAAATTACTTAATTATAAAATAATTATAACACAAGACCTAAGGAGAAATGTGGAGATGAAACTGATAGGTATTTTTACTTTTTTAGTTTGTTCGTTTTAGGAAGTACTTCAAGCATGGCATATCCCCCTCAGCTAAAACTACAAACGCATTGCCTGCAAATCTAGCTAATTCTGATTTTAGTAAGCTCACAAAGAGATTACTCTCAGGAAAACCGATTTATTTTCATGGAAAGGAAGCTCCAAAAAACGCTCAGAGATTCCAGAAATTGATCAAGATTGGTGTTCATAATAAAAATTTTAGAATATGCCTGACGATAGGTTCTAACATTTTATATTGAGATGCTCCAATTTGATACTCAAAACTCACGTTAGGGCATTTTATTTTTGCAATCTCTGCAATAACTTTTTAACTGCCATATCATAAATTCACTCGGCGGGGTGAGAGAAAAATGGCTGAGGACATAGAGGAGATTAGAAAGAAAAAACTTTTGGAGCTTCAGAAGAGACTTGCAGAGCAGCAGAAAGAGGAAGAAGAAAGGGTAAGGCAGGAGATGGAATTAGAAGCTCAGCTAAATGCTATAATGAAGCAAATTCTCACACCCGAGGCGAGGGAAAGGCTTGCGAGGGTTAAGCTTGTGAGGCCCGAGCTTGCGAGACAAGTAGAGTTGATTCTCGTTCAGTTATACCAAGCAGGCCAGATAACCGAGAGAATCACGGATGAAAAACTTAAAAAGATTTTGGCTCAAATAGATGCCAGAACGAGAAGAGAATTTAGGATTAAATGGTGACAAAAACGTGAAAATTAAAGACGTCATCAGGATACTAAATGAAAAGGGCGAGGTTAGTTTGGATATCTGGAAGCCATTATCGGCAAGAAAGAGTAGTGATGGAACCCTTGATATTCTTTACCGCAACCTTGTTGTTGGAAGTGAGAAAGATCCAGTTTTCCTTTGGGTGTATGTCAACGTCCTTGAAGACGATGTCAGAGTGCTTGAGAAGATCACCTTTAAAAAAGAGCATGTAAACTGGATAACAAATTCAATATCAAAGTTTGGAAAAACTTAAGATTTATATATGGGGATTGACAAGTTTACTGACCGTGGGGGTGTAATTGTGACTAAGCATAGGGTTTGCCCAGTTTGCGGTTCCGATAAGTTTGTTTATGACCCCGAAAGGGGAGAAGTAATCTGTGCAAATTGTGGTTTTGTAATTCAGGAGAACATGATTGATATGGGTCCCGAGTGGAGAGCATTTGATGCTTCTCAGAGGGAAAAGCGTTCTAGGACTGGCGCGCCCGAGAGCATTCTGCTGCACGATAAGGGCCTTTCGACGGATATTGGTTACGACAGGAATGTTAAGGGTTTGATGAGGGAGAAAATTTATCGTCTCAGGAAGTGGCAGAGCAGGTTAAGGGTTAGTGATGCCGCCGAGAGAAACCTTGCTTTTGCCTTGAGTGAGCTTGACAGACTTGGTGCGAGGTTAAACCTTCCAAAACACGTTGAGGAGGAAGCTGCAAGGCTTTACAGAGAGGCTGTTAGAAAGGGGCTTATTAGGGGAAGGTCGATTGAGAGCGTTATTGCGGCTTGTGTTTACGCTGCATGCAGGCTCTTGAAGATTCCGAGGACTCTTGATGAGATTGCCGATATTGCCAAGGTTGACAAGAAAGAAATTGGCAGGAGCTTCAGGTTCATTGCGAGGAATTTGAACTTAACTCCCAAGAAGCTCTTCGTTAAGCCGACGGATTATGTGAACAAGTTTGCCGATGAGCTCGGCTTAAGTGAGAGGACGAGGAGAAGGGCTATAGAGCTCCTTGAGAAGGCTTACGAGATGGGCTTGACGAGTGGTAAAAGCCCTGCTGGCCTTGTTGCTGCCGCATTGTACATTGCCGGTCTCCTGGAGGGCGAGAAGAGGACTCAAAGGGAAGTCGCCGAAGTTGCAAGAGTAACAGAAGTCACAGTAAGAAACAGATACAAAGAAATGGTAGAAAAACTAGGGCTAAAGCTCCCGCTTTGAGTATATTTTCTGGAAATCCGCTTTTCACTTTTTAAACCAGCTATCCAGCGTAAACTGTTTCCCGGCCTTTACTGCTTTTTTAAGCCTTTCTAAGCCGTTTTTAACTCTTTCTTCACTGAAATCATGCTCATCACAGAGAAACTTTAATATTCCTTCTTCATCGGGCATTTTCCATTCGAGCTTGTATTCGTCTGTTGTCGGCGGGTTTAGGAAGAACTCCTTTATTGCATAGAGATCAACGTCGCTCATTTTTTGGTACTTTGCCAGAGGATCTTTGGAGTATTTGACTATTTCAAGGGCCTTTTTTGGTCCAATCCCTTTTATGCCTCCAGGATTGTAGTCCGTTCCCACGAGAATTGCAAGTTCTATCAGCTTTTCCCTCGTTATCTTAAGCTCCTTTAACACCTCTTCAAGAACTATGAGCTCCGGTTTAACTTCCACGTAAATATCCTTCCCAGGAAGCTTTCTCTTTCCAGTTATGGTGAGGTTTCTCACTAGCCTTGGTGTTCCAAAGAGGAGCGAATCGTAGTCCTGGCTCGCCGAAGCCCAAACGTGCCCTTTAGATGCCATATAAGCTGCCTGCGCTTCACCTTCGCTGGGAGCCTGCACCCATGGGATGCCCATAAGCTCCAAAAGCTTCTTAGCATCCTCGATAAGCATCTCATTTACTTTGCTCGCCCGCTGTGCATATTTCTTTGCCTCTTCTAAGTCTCCCCTTGCTAGGGCTTCCTCCCATTTTTCCTGCGCTTCCTCCCTAGCCTCAGCTCTTTTTTCAAGCTCTTTTTTCTTGAACTCTGGAGGCTTCCCATCGAATACATACGCAGGCTTTATTCCCGCTTCCATTAGGTTTATAGTCCTGTAAAAAAGCCCTGAAAGATGGGACGTTATTCTTCCCTTGGAATCCATTAAAGGAGTCCCATCTCGTTGCCTTATTGTTGAGAGAAACTGGTAAATAGCGTTAAATGCATCTATCGCAACTTTTCTCCCATTTAAATTTTCAAGCTCAAGCTCTTTTCTTGGTAAAAGCTCACCAATCTGGACTCCCATTACTCACCACCTATCCTAATGTATAGGTGACCAAGTATAAAAAGCAATCCACCGACGGCAAAGAGCTTTAAGGCATCGAGCTCCTTAAAATCCGAGGCAACGATGAGCTTTTGGACAAGTGCAACAATTCCAACCTCAAGAATGTGAGATATGCTCACGCGGTGCTGCCTTAAATAGATTATCAAGATTCTGTAGGTTTCTATTAGGATAATAGTCACTAGTATGTTCGCAATCAGAAGTTTTGGGTCGCTGACCTTGTAAGTTAGCTTAAAGTTGAGGTAGATGGAGTATAGGGTGAGGTATAGTATGAAGAACAGGAACACCATAACAACTGTATCAAAGGAAATCTCTAAGGCTTTCCTGAAAAGTTTGTGAATTTGGGTATATTGGGCTGTTTTTTCATCTTCAATCCTCGTCATTTCTATCAGCCTACCGGTGTGTTCATCACCCTCTCAGGGAGGGGAAGGGTCATCACCATTTTCTATTTTCTCTTTGTGACTTTAAAGCATTGCTCCTTTAGCATCTTTGGGTAGATACGACAACTGCAGGATGCATGATCATTCTTCAATTATCGTTCAAAACCATTGGTTCCTTTAACAAACGCCGATATCCAAGTCGTCAAATGAATAAGAGAAAAGTTATAACTCCTCTTTCGCATTAACCTTTGTAAAGTTCATGAGGTGAAGGAAATGAGCATAGAGGCACTTTTCAAACCAAAGAGCGTTGCCGTTATAGGCGCTTCTGGTAAGCCTGGGAAGATAGGATACGCTATCATGAAGAACCTTGTCGATTACGGCTACGAGGGCAAAATCTACGCAGTTAACGTTAAGGGTGGGGAGATAGAGATCAGCGGAAGAAAGTTCCCAGTATACAAGAGCATCCTCGATGTCCCGGATGAAGTAGACATGGCAGTTATAGTTGTTCCAGCTAAGTTTGTCCCACAGGTTGTAGAGGAATGTGGAAAGAAGGGAGTAAAAGTACTTCCGATTATCAGCTCGGGTTTTGGAGAACTTGGTGAGGAAGGAAAGAAAGTTGAGCAGCAACTAGTTGAGACAGCCCACAAGTACGGAATGAGGATACTCGGTCCAAACATCTTCGGTGTTGTTTACACCCCAGCCAAGCTTAACGCAACCTTTGGTCCGACAGATGTAATGCCCGGAAAGCTTGCACTTGTCTCTCAAAGCGGTGCCCTCGGAATAGCCCTTATGGGATGGACAATACTTGAGAAGGTCGGTCTTTCGGCTGTTGTTAGCATTGGAAACAAGAGCGATCTTGACGATGCAGACATGCTTGAGTACTTTGAGACCGACGAAAACACGGGGGCAATCTTAATCTACATGGAAGGTGTGAAGGACGGAAGAAGATTCATGGAAGTCGCGAAGAGAGTTTCAATGAAGAAGCCGATTATAGTTATCAAAGCTGGAAGGAGCGAGAGGGGAGCCAAGGCTGCTGCATCTCATACGGGTTCACTTGCTGGTGCAGATAGCATTTATACAGCCGCATTCAAGCAGAGCGGTGTTTTAAGAGCATTAACAATTGGCGAGGCTTTCGACTGGGCAAGAACCCTTTCAAACCTTCCAGAGCCCGAGGGAGATAACGTTGTAATCCTCACAAACGGTGGTGGAATAGGCGTTATGGCCACTGACGCTGCTGAGGAAGAAGGATTGAAGCTCTATGACAACCTTGAGGAGCTTAAGATCTTTGCAAACCACATGCCACCCTTTGGAAGCTATAAGAATCCAGTGGACTTAACGGGTATGGCCGGAGCTGAGGCCTACGAAGGTGCAGTTAGAGACGCATTAGCCCATCCAGAGATGCATGCCATAGCAGTCCTCTACTGCCAGACAGCTGTTCTTGATCCAAGAGACCTCGCAAAGATAGTCATCAAGGAATATGAGGCAAGCGGAAGGAAGAAGCCAATAGTGGTTGCCATAGTCGGTGGCGTTGAGGCTAAAGAAGCAATTGACATGCTCAACGAGAACGGCATCCCAGCGTACCCAGAGCCCGAAAGGGCTATTAAGTCACTTGCGGCTTTATACAGATGGCACAACTGGAAAATGAAGCATAAGAAAGAGTGATTTCCTTCTCTTCTTTTTCATTAATTATGAAAAAGAGAGATTAGGCAATGTACTTTCTTATCTCCTCGTACATATCGTTCAGCACTTCTTGGTAATCTACCTTGTTTTCCTCCACAAGATCCATGAGCTCTTCCAGCTGTCTGGTTCTTTCCTCACTCACAAGCTCCTTGTATTTTGTGATTAGGTAGTGGTAAACCTTCGTGCCTAGTTCTGTTGGCACTAACTTCTTCCTTCCCTTCGTTTCGATAACGTAGTGCCTGTCTAAGAGAGTTTTGACTATCTTTGCATACGTAGAAGGCCTACCGATTTTGCGCTCCTTCATTAGGGCAATTATGTCTCCTTGAGTAAACAGGGGTACTTTTGGAGCCCTCCATTTCTTGATGTCCTTAACCTTAATCCTCTGTCCTTTTTCAAGTTTGGGAAGCTGTCTTAGTGGAGGGTTCCTAAGTCTTGTCCATCCATCGAAGAGTATCTCCACGTAACCTTCTATTTCCGCTTTTGCTACCTTTGCATCAATAACTGCCTTTTCATAAAGTATTTTTGCCGCTTTCATTTGGGAGGTCATAAAGCGCTTGAATATCATATCATAGAGCCTGAAGTGGTCTCTCGTTAGACCCCTTGCAAGGGTTATTATTCCATCCCTCAGCAACTGCATGAGTCTTCCAGTGTCTATGGGTCTTGTAGGTCTTATACACTCGTGTGCTCCCTCTTCACCCCACTTCCTCGGAGCAAAGTAATCTTCACCGACCTCTTCGGTAATGTATTCCTTGGCAACTTCAATACCAACGTTGCTCACATGGGTGGAATCTGTTCTTATGTAAGTTACTAGACCGAGTTCGAAGAGGTCTTGGGCGAGTCTCATAGTGTAGTCGGTTGAAAATCCTAGGAATCTTGAGGCATCCTGGAGCATTGTATCGGTGGTATACGGTGGGAGGGGATTTAGGTCTCTCTCTTCCAGCTGGACTTCTTCCACGATAACTTCTTGAACTTCTTCCTTAACTCCCTCCAGTGTCACTTCCAAGTCGTTTTCGAGTGTCAGCCTCATGAAATCGGTTTCACTTTCCACGAATTCTCTGTATCTCTCTATGACCCAGCCTAGAACGGGGGTTTGGACTCTTCCAGCTGAAAGGTAAGTGTTCTCAAAAACCTCCCAGAGCTTCTGGCTAAGCTCAAATCCTATCCACCTGTCTTCTATTCTCCTCACAAGCTGGGCATTTACCCTTGCCTCGTTTACGTCTCTTGCCTCTTTAAGGGCCTTTAGAATAGCGGGCCTCGTAACCTCATGGAACTCTATCCTCTTTATGGTTGGAGTATACGGAGAGAGGACGTTTCTTATGTCCCATGCAATCTTTTCACCCTCAACATCGGGATCCGTTCCAATCAGTATTTCATCAACTTCCTGAGCAATTTCCCTCATTGCAATCACATTTTCGAGGGCATCCCTCACGTCTCTTGAACCACATCTGGGACATACTCCTTTCTTTTCCCAGTCCACAAATTGATGCCCGCACTCTCTACAGCGCTTTAAGGTATCGTAAACCGGGATAAAGTAGAGCTTTCCGTCGTTTTCCTTTATTAAAACTCCATGGTAACCTTCGTTTGTAACGAGATCGAACATATGCCCTCCGCTTGCCAGTATGGTGAGCATTAGTTCTCCTATGCTTACTTCATACGCTACCAAATCACCAATACGCCTCTTGCTTGGCTGTCCAAAGAAACTCGCAATAGTTCTGGCTTTGTTTGGCGATTCTACTATCATAAGGGCAGATTTTACAAGGTCTTTTGTCTTCTCTGCTATTTTACCCTCCATGATGAGCCTGACTTTCTCCCTATCAGCGTCAATCTCTTTCAGCAACTCCTCCAAATTGAGCTCATTGAAGGGCTTCATATCAAACTCCGCAAAGCGCCAGCGCATCTGCCTCTTCAAGCCATTGAAAACCTTCTCATTGTCCACTATCACAACGCTGAGTCCCTTTGTAATACCTCCAGCAAAAAGTCTCGAAGTTCTTCCTGTGGCCTGTATGTACGTCCTCACGTCGGGAATCTCTATGTACCACTTTCCCTCCTCTTTCTTGAGGCTCACAAAAGGATCTTCTTCTATTCTTTTTAGGACTTCGGGCTTCTTTAATACGTTTCTAAGGAACTCAACGGCTTCCTTAAAAACTTCAAGAACGTGATTTGAGAACCCTTCTAGGGGTAGCCCTTCTGCTAGTGCTTCCTCTATTTTTAAGATTTCAAACTGCGGGATATTTCTTATGAGCCTCCTTAGCCTAGCGTACAGCTTTTCGGCGTTTCTCCTATCCTCATTTTCAAGGAATTCCATGACCTCACTCATCAGTCCTAAAACCCTGTATATAGTAGGCTGTTCGAGGTCTATACTGAACCGGAACTTTGGAACTCCAGTAAATATGGCATATCTTATTAGATGGGGCAGATCTAATCCTCTAACAATAGAGCCATAATATGTAGCAACCCCTATTAGGTAATCAACCTCTCCCTTCTCGAATCTTTCAAGCCCCTTTTTGTTCCTTGCCGAGACTAACTCCACCTTAAATCCTAAATCTTGCAGGTAATTCGTTAGTTTCTCTGCATACGCTATTCCCTGGTCAATTGGGACGAATATGAGTCCTCCCGAGCCTAAAGTTTTTAACAGCTCTTTGACGTGCTCCTCTATTGGCTTTTCGGGGAAGATATAGCTGTCCACGACGTTTCTCAACGCAGATCTGCCGCTTCCCACCTCGAAATCCAAAAGCTCACGGTAAAGCTTTATTCTATCTCCTCTAGCACTTCCAGTGGCGGAAGCTACGATTAGAACTCCAATTTTGTTTTCTCGCTTAAACTTTCTAATCTCCCTCTCAACTGTGTTTATCTGCTTGTTCAGCTCTTTTAGCTTTTCATTTTTGTCCTTACTGTTACCGTTAAGGTATTTTGCCATCTGCTTTTTGAGTTTTATAATCTCCCAAGCCTTCTGAATGATCTCTTCGGTAAAACCGAGGAGAATAAGGGAGCGGTCTATGTTCTTTGAGGCTTTGAGGAATGCATCAACATCATCCACAAATATAAAATCGAACCTCTTATCCTTTAAGAGATCAAAATTCCTTGCTAAATACTGTGCAGAGGTTATAAGGATGTCAAAATCTCCATTCTGGATTTTTTGGAGCATTTCTTCCTTCTCTTTTTTCTTCATGTTCCCGTGGTAGTAAGCTAAGTTAACGCTTACCCCGGCTTTTTCTGCAAATGTCTGGACTCTCTTGATTGTTTGAATTACCAGAGGTGTTGTCGGCAAAATTATATATGATTTCTTACCCTTTTTTGCATAGTAAATCGACATGAAAGCCCCAAAAACGCTTTTTCCCATTCCAGTAGGGGCGATTATAGAGAAGCTTTTTCCCCTCACTAAACGCTTAACCCAAGTTTTTTGGGCGCTCCAAAACGTGAAGCCGGTAGCTTTCTTGAAAAGCTCTTCAGCCTCATTCAACTTTTTCTCAAGAGAATATAGCTCTTCCCAGTGTTTTAAAGTTCCTCTGAGCTTTAGGGCATCCCTAATTCCTTTTATCAGATCAAAATATACTTCGGCTTTTATTTCCTCATCCAAGCAGACCTCACAAGGATGCTTCTTGTATAAACGTAAATCACTTATCCTGTCCTCACAGTTAGGACACATGCCCCTGTATATGGCCTTCATATTACCACCTTCCAATGCTCTTTTAGGGGATGCAAACTTTATAAGGCTTTTTTTGAAGGCCTTTTTCGGTGGAGCATATGATAGTGGAAAAACTCAAACTCACTGCAGAGCTCAATGAACAAGAGTACAAAAAGGTAGGGGAGATAGTGGAAAAGCTGAGGGGGAAATTCCCAAACGTTATGGTGAGGCAGTACAAAACACAGAAAAAATTAACTTTTCTTGATGTAGAGCTTGCCGAGAGACTTAATTTTGACATAATTCTTGGGAAGAGAAAGGGCTATTTCGTCTCAGTTGAGATGGAGGGCACTAAGGCAAAATATGCCTTTCAAATAATGAAAGCCATTTTAGATGAAGCTGGGATTAGCTATAGCCTTACCCTCGATGGGAATAAGGTATATGATTCTTTAAGGAGAAAGCTCAAAGAGAGCACCCTTCTAGAGTTTCTTTGACTTCCCTTCCCAGCTCTCCGGTTAAATTGTAGTCTGGGAAAAGCCTCTCGAATTCTTTAAAAATTTCCAATATTTGGAAACCTTTTTCTTTAGACGGAGTAAGGCTGAACAGCTTCAAGGCTTCTCTCAAGAGTCTGGCCACTTCACTACCGCTTTCATCGTTGTTTATTTGATATTGAAGCTCCTTTAAAATAATCTCCAGTCCCAATTCCGGATTCTCATGGAACAGATATCTCTTTAAAGCTGCCTCTGGAAAAAACTCTGAGACTGGCTCATGGCTTTCTATGTAGAATCCCTCTTCAAAGACTATTATTGTGGCAGCGGCATGCTTGCAGTCTTTTCCCTGTGGACAGGTGCACCTGCTGGAGTTCTTTTCCAAGTCAACTTCCACATAATATGGATAAGTGCCCAAAACCTTGGAAAACAGCTTTTCTTTGTATTTTAAAACCCATAAAACCTTTCCTTTCTTGTAGTAGCTCTTACCCTTTTGCATTGTCTTCTTCTCCATGATAACCACTAAATGTGGTAAGCATGAGGATTTTTAAGATTAATCCCTAACCTTTAAAAAGCGGGCGTTTTAGTTAATCCCGTAACGCTCATCAAAAGTTTTGTGGAGTGTGAGAGTATGAAAAAAATTAGACAGCCAATTATAGCGGTTCTTGGACACGTAGATCATGGTAAGACCACGATGCTTGATAGAATACGTAATACCCGCGTAGCTGAGAAAGAAGCGGGTGGAATTACTCAGCACATTGGTGCGACCGAGGTTCCTATTGAAGTGGTTAAACAACTCGCTGGACCCCTTTTAAGTTTGTGGAAAGGCGAAATTAAACTTCCGGGATTGCTCTTTATAGACACTCCCGGCCACGAGGCTTTTACGAGCTTGAGAGCCAGAGGAGGCAGTTTAGCCGATTTGGCAATCCTTGTAGTTGATATAAACGAGGGCTTCCAGCCCCAGACTATTGAGAGCATAGAGATCTTGAGAAAATACAGAACTCCCTTTGTTGTCGCTGCAAATAAAATTGACCGTATTAAAGGATGGAAAATCGTTGAAAACGAGCCTTTCTTGGTAAACATCAAAAAACAGGATCAAAGGGCAGTTCAGGAGCTTGAGACAAAGCTTTGGGAACTAATAGGAAAATTTTATGAGCTTGGCTTCCAGGCCAATAGGTTCGATCGTGTTCAGGACTTCAGAAGGGAACTCGCCATAATTCCCGTTTCAGCCAAATATGGAATAGGCCTTCCAGAATTGCTTGTTCTTATAGCGGGTTTGGCTCAGAAATATCTCGAAGAGAAGCTGAAGATAGAGGTTGAAGGTCCCGCGAGAGGAACTATTTTGGAAGTTAGGGAGGAAGTAGGCTTTGGGACAACAATAGACGTGATAATTTATGATGGAACCCTCAGAAAAGACGATATAATAGTTGTGGGTGGCAAGGATAAGGCAATAGTCACAAAAATAAGGGCTCTCCTTAAGCCGAAGCCTCTTGACGAGATAAGAGATCCAAGATATCGCTTTGATCAGGTTGAGGAAGTTTCTGCAGCAGCTGGAATTAAGATAGCCGCCCCAAACTTAGAGGAAGCTCTCGCAGGTTCCCCGGTTATAGCGGCAAGAACTGAAGAGGAGATAAAGAGAGCAAAAAGAGAAATCCTTGAGCAGATAAAGAGCATAATTATAAGCACGGACAAAGTTGGCGTTATTGTAAAAGCCGACACAATAGGAAGTCTCGAAGCGCTAAGCAAAGAACTGCAGGAAAAGAATATTCCAATAAGAAAGGCAGACGTTGGAAACATAAGCAAAACGGATGTTATGGAGGCATTGAGCGTAAAGGAGGAGGAATCTCTCTACGGTGTTGTCATAGGTTTTAATGTGAAGGTCAATGAAGACGCAGAGGAAGTTGCAAAGGCCAAGAAGATCCCGATATTTGTCGGCAACGTTATCTATAAAATCATAGAAGACTACGAGGCATGGGTGAAGGCTGAGGAAGAAAAGAAGAAAAAAGAACTTTTAGCTCAAACAAAGTTCCCAGGAGTAATTAAGATATTCCCAGATGAACGCTACATCTTCAGGAGAAGCCACCCAGCAATAGTTGGAATAGAGGTTATTGAAGGTAGGATAAAGCCGGGATACCCACTGATGAAGCAAAATGGAGAGCGGGTTGGGGTTATAAAATCAATAAAATCCAAAGAAGACTTCCTGCAGGAAGCAAAGAAGGGAGATCAGGTTGCTATAGCCATTGAGGGTGCAATAGTCGGAAGGCACATCCATCCTGGGGAGATACTTTACGTCGATATAAGCAGGGATGATGCAATAAGACTCGTGAAGGAGCTCAGGGATATGTTGGATGAGACCGACATAAGGGCACTAAAGGAAACAGCAAAAGTGAAGGCCCAAAAGGATCCATTTTGGAGTGCCCTATGATTTTAACTTTTTTAACCGCTGGTGAACCCTATGGAGGTTTATCACCTCTACAGCGGAGGGAAAGATTCTTCGCTTGCGGCTTATATTTTGAGAAAGATTGGATACGAGGTAAAACTTATTACTATTAACTTTGGAGTCCTCGACAGCTGGAAATATGCTAAGGAAACAGCTGAGGCTCTTGGCTTTCCCCATGAGGTAATCTTCCTTGACAGGGAAATTCTTGTGGAAGCGGCTGAGATGTGCATAAGGGACTCTCATCCTAGCAATGCAATTCAGTTTATTCACGAAAAAGCTCTAGAAGAAGTTGCAAAGCTTAGGCATGTGGAGAGAATAAGCGACGGAACAAGAAGAGATGATAGAGTGCCCTTCCTTGATCAGAGAAAAACGAGAAGTCTTGAAGATAGATTTAACGTTCAGTACATAAGACCTCTTCTCGGTTTGGGTTATAGGACGATACGGGAACTTACGGAGAAGCTTTTCGTCGTGGAGCTTAAAGAGAGCGAAAAGCTCGAGAAATCCGACTATGAAGTAGAGCTGAGATATCTTTTAAGGGAAAAAGGGGTAGATCCTCTCACAATTTTTCCGAAAAAGCATCTGCAGTCGAGGGTATTGGGGTGGAAAAAAGAAAAGGGTCACTTGTGAGCAAATATCGCTATCACTTTGTCTCCCTCAACTTTGTCCACCCTTACGAAACCAAAGCGTTCAAACTGCACGATATCGTCGACCTTTAAGTCCGCATCCCTCTCAAGTAGCCCCTTCCTCACGATAAGTTCATCTCCTTCTGGGACGAGAACTTCACACGGCTTGCCCTCGGGAACCCAGTGGATCATCCTCCACCTGTGCTCCCTAGCTTTCTCATATTCAACGCTGTCGAACTCCGCTATGATTTTTTCTTCGCTAACTTCGACTATTCTGACGTTGAATAAATCCTTGAGCCTAATGTATTCGTTGCTCTTCAAGAGCTCAAGGTCGTCCTTTGAGACATAGATAGGCTTTCCGGGGGTGAACTTGAGTTTCCTAACCCCTCTCTCTGGATAATCTGGATGGAGTGGTATCTCCGCTGTAAACTCTTCTTCATAACCTCTAATTTCCATTGGAATTGGATCAGCAACGAAGAAGTATCTGTTCGCTATTGGTTCGATTATCCTTCTGTTTATTGCAGCTAGGTTGTCCCAGCTTATTGTGGTGTCGCTCTTCTTGAGCCCGACCTCGATTATAAGCTCCCTAATAGCCTCCGGCTGAATGCCTCTCCTCCTCAACGCCCTAATTGTCCCAAGTCTTGGGTCGTCCCATCCGAGATACTTACCCTCTTCAATACCTTTTCTTGTCTTGGACTTGCTTAGAATTACCCCTTCGATGGAGAGCCTTCCATGATGAACTGTTTCCGGATATTCCCATCCAAAGTATTCGTAGATGTATCTTTGCCTTGTCTCGTTTTCGGCGTGTTCTTGCCCTCTGAAGATGTGTGTAACACCAAGCTCATGATCGTCTATAGCGGAGGCAAAGTTGTAGAGAGGCCATACGCGATACTTGTTTCCGGTTCTTGGGTGATTGGGGTTATCAATTATCCTAAGGGCAGGCCAGTCCCTAACTGCAGGGTTTGGGTGATTTAGGTCGGTTTTAATTCTAACGACAGCTTCACCCTCTTTGTACTCTCCGCTGAGCATCTTTTTCCACTCTCTTAGCTGAACTTCTGGAGGAAGGTCTCTGTGGGGACAGGCTTTTCCTTCGTCTCTGAGCCTTCTGAAGTGTTCTGGGTCACAGGTGCAGACGTAAGCTTTCCCCATCTCAAGAAGCTTCTCTGCATAGGAATAATAAATCTCCAACCTGTCGCTTGCGTGGTGAATCTCATCTATTTGAAAGCCAAGCCACTTCAAATCTTCAATAATCCATTCATAGAATATGGGCTCAGGTCTCTTGACCTTTGGATCGGTGTCATCAAACCTTAGAATAAACTTTCCATCATAAAGCCTTGCATATTCGTGGCTTAAGATAGCTGCCCTCGCGTTTCCAAGGTGAAAAGCCCCATCCGGGTTTGGTGCAAACCTCGTGACCACTTTTCCCTTTTCTGCCTTTGGCAGTGGTGGGAGGCCTTTCTTCTCTTCTTTTTTCTCCTTCTTCTCCTCAAAGAACTCTGGATAAATCTCTCTAAGTTTTACTTCTTGCTCCTCCTTGCTCATGGCGTTGACTTCCTGAACAACATCATTGACAAGGGGAATTATCTCCCTCGCCCTTGGCCTCAGCTCTGGGTTCTCGCCAAGTATTTTCCCTATGACAGCCTTTGGATTTGCTTTTCCATCGTGTTGAATCGCATTGATGAGCGCATATTTGAGTATTGTTTCCCTTAACTCCATTTTCTTCACCAGAGAAAAAAAGGCAGAGATGAGTTATAAACCTTGTGCGGGATTGAAAACAATTTTAAATCTTCAAACTTATTCTTCTCGGTGTTGCCGATGAACAAGACGGAAAGGACTCTTGTGATTATAAAGCCCGATGCCGTTGTTAGGGGCCTTATAGGTGAAATTATAAGCAGATTCGAGAAGAGAGGCCTTAAAATAATCGGGATGAAGATGATCCACATTGATAGAGAATTAGCGGAGAAGCACTATGAGGAACACAAGGGGAAGCCCTTCTTTGAGCCTCTGATAGACTATATTACCAAAGCGCCAAGTGTAGTAATGGTTCTCGAAGGCAGGTATGCCATAAGCGTCGTTAGGAAAATGTGCGGTGCAACTGACCCCAAGGATGCAGAGCCGGGAACCATAAGGGGCGACTACGGTCTTGATGTTGGAGATGCGATTTACAACGTTATTCACGCCTCAGACAGCGAGGAAACCGCAAAAAGGGAAATAGCACTCTACTTCAAAGAGGACGAGCTCTTTGAGTACTGCAAGGCTGCTGAGTGGTTCTACCACTCCCACTGGGACAAGGAGAAAGGGGAGTACTTAGACTCCACAGATTGCTTGAAGCTTTGATGCTTTTCCAAATTGTTAAAAACCTCTACCTCTAATCTTTTTTAGGTGCTGTGGATGTGCGATATTCTCGTTGCAACTCCCAAAGCTACTAAAGAAAAGGTTATGCTTTTTGCGAAAAACAGCGATAGAGATCCAAACGAGGCTCAGGTTCTCGAGGTCATCCCAAGGCAAAAACATGAGGAAGAGGCTGTTAAGCTGACCTATGTTGAATTTCCTCAAGTTAAAGAGAGCTATGCAGTAATTCTCTCACGTCCTTGGTGGATCTGGGGCGCGGAGATGGGAGTTAACGAATTTGGTTTAGCTATAGGTAATACTGCAGTTTTCACCAAGGAGAAGATTCCAGATAAAGGCATCTTGGGAATGGACATGATAAGGCTCGCCCTTGAAAGAACAAAAACCTCTAAAGAGGCTCTTCATTTCATAATTGATATAATCGAGAGCTATGGGCAGGGAGGAAATGGTAGCTACGAGCACAAAATGCTTTACAGCAACTCATTCATAATTGCGGATCCAAAAGAGACGTGGGTCTTGGAGAGTGCTGGCAAACACTGGGTTGCAAAGAGAATTGAGGATGTATACTCTATTTCAAATGCTCTCACGATAGAGGATGACTGGGACTTAGCTTCAGAGAGCGTCGAGAGGCTTGCCAAGAAATCAAACTTCAGCTTTGCCAAGCATTTCTCTGACAGATTCTACACTCATTTTGCCCATGGAAGGGAGAGGAGAGCCTTCACATATCGGAAACTCAAAGAAAGAGAAGGCGAAATAACTCTCGAGTACATGATGGAAATCCTGAGGTCTCACAGCTTCGAGCCGTATTCCCCAGAAAAAGGCTCCATGAGGGATATATGCATGCACTATGGCGGTTTAACAAGGCCCTCTCAAACCGCCTCATCCCAAATCTCGGAGCTTGGCAAGGATATACACTGGTTTACCGGGACTTCGCTTCCATGTTTGAGCATTTTCAAGCCGATATCTTTTGAAGGTGGGATTCCGGAGTCAGAGATGCCCACGAACCGCTATAATCCCAAAAACTACTGGTGGAGGATTGAAAAGTTACACAGGTTGTTCCAGACCAACTATCAAAATTATATTAGAGAATTCTCAAAGGAAAGGGATGAGCTGCAGATAGAGATAATAAGAAGAACGAGGGAACTTAAAGAGAACGAAAGCCTTGCAGAACTTACAAAATGGGCCTTTGAAAGAGAAAAAGAGCTTGTGGAAAAATGGGAGAAGCTTATTGTTCCCGGCAAGTTCCCCTTTTTGTATGGGATAAGATGGAGGAAGGTGAACCAAAAGGCTGGCTTGAGATAAGTTTTTTAACTTCTCTCCATTTACGTTTTTGGTGTTAAAAGTGAACGGTCTGCTTGAGGTGTTTTTACTCTCACTCCTTCCAACCTTTGAGGGGAGGTATGCCATAGTTTATGGTATTGGTAGGGGTTACTCTCTCTCCGGCACTTTAATCATGGCATCGCTTGGAGTGCTGCTTCTCTCCTTAACTTTGCCACTCCTTCTGCCTCTGATAGACTGGGTAATGCTTAAACTTGAAGATACCCCTCTAGGGAAGTTTGCGGAGCTCTATTTGAAATATGTCGAGAGAGCTAGAAAGAAAGCTCACCCCTATGTTGAGAAGTGGGGGTTCTTAGGCCTCATTGTTTTTGTTGCTATACCCCTTCCAGGAACTGGCGTATGGACGGGAAGCTTAGCGGCTTACATATTTGGAATGGAAAAAAGAAAAACAATCCCTGCGCTGATAATTGGAGGGCTTTTGAGCATTTTGATAACTCTCATACCAAGCTTAGGTCTGGTAAAAATAATTTAAATAAAGAAATTTGCCAAATAAGAATCACTTCGTAGCCTTTGTTATTCCCACATCTTTTACGAGAACGTAGGGAGTAAACACAGGAGTAGCTACTTCCCACCAGTGGATGTGGTAGAGGTCTTTTCCCAATGCTGCAATGCTCTCAAGTATGTGTTGGAAGTTGTCGCTTACCCTTATGTTTCTTATGGGCTTTACTATTTCGCCGTTCTCAATTAAAAACGCCCCGTCCCTTGGAATTGTTGAGAAATCCCCAGTAACATAGTTTTGGAACCTTGTGTACCATACGTTGGTTATGTAGATTCCACGCTTAACCTCGCTGAAGAGCTCCTCCTTTGAATAATCACCGGGCTCTACATAGACGTTCCAAGCTTCAGGCATCAATAAACCTGCGTTTGCTGTGGTTTCCCTCTTATATTTCCTTGCAAAGCTTGTGTTGAGAAGGTAAGTGTTCAGAGTTCCGTTCTCAATGATTGTGGTTTCCCTTGTAGGAACACCCTCATCGTCAAATTTCCTTGTGCCATAGGCGTTTGGCATGTTTCCAACGTCCTTGATTGTTACGATATCGTTTGCAACCTTCTGTCCGAGTTTGCCAACCAAGAAGCTGAACCCAGCCTCTACGGCAAAAGCTGAAGCCATGAAGCTCATGTAGCTCATTAGGTTGGCGAATGCTAGCGGGTCGAATATTACATCAAAAGTCCCAGCTTCGCCTTGAACCGGATTGACGGCCATCTTTGCAATTTCCCCAGCTTTTCTTCCCGCGCTTTCTGGGTCAAACTTTTTGAGAACCCTTACCGAATTAGTCCCATGCCCGCTCTCTTCATCGCCTATAAATGCCCTTATGCTTATCTCTATTCCCGTTCCCTCGTCAAAAGCCTCGACGCCGTTGCTCGTTGTTAGGTAGAGCTTATTGTGATCTGTGTAAAGGACACCTGCGGTTCTCTTTGCCCCCTCCTCAAGGGCAGCGTTTATTGCAGCCTCAACATATTCGTTTGGCTCATCAAGCCCAACTATTGCCTTATCAAAGGTCTCTGGAATGTCTTTGTACTCAAAAGGCCCCTCGGCTATTCCGTAGTAGTCCTCTTTGGGAGCGAGGTTTTTAACGCTCTTCATCAACATCTGAAGGGTTTTTTCTATCGTCTTCTCATCCAGAGCTGTTAAAGTTGTTGAGGCCAATCTCTTCTGGTACTCAACGAAAAGGTTTACCTTTTGCGTATGCCAGTTCTTTGCAACCGTTATTTCGTTGTTGGCAAACCTCACTTGTCTTCTGTTTTGCTCGTAAGCCAATACAACAACATCGCCAAAGCCGAGCTCTTTCGCCTTTTTCAGGATTAGTTCGTTAATCTCGAACATCTTTTTCACCTCCTCAGCACGACATCCCTAAGTCTCGCATGGGCTCCTCCCATCCATACCGGGACTCCCTGTCCTGGTTCACCTTTTCCACATGTGCCCGGATAAAATTCCACTTCCTTTCCAACGGCATCGACGCTGCTCCACAGTCCTTTGGTGGTTATCTCAAGAATTGGTCTCCTTACGGGGTGCTTTATCTCGCCGTTCTCGATTAGGTAAGCCTCTCTACCAATGTACCTCTGCTGGTATCTCCTATCGTCTATGTTCCACTCGTTGAAGCTCACCATGTAGACGCCGAGTTTAACGTCCTCAATAAGCTCCTCGAAGGAATAATCACCTGGAGCCAAGTAAGTGTTTGCCATTCTCACTATCGGCTCGCGGTTGTAGTTAATTGCCCTCGCAGCTGCGTTTGATTTCATTCCAAGATAAGCGGCGTATTCCCTGTTCATGAGAAACTCGTTTATTATACCTTCCCTAATAAGGTACCTTGGTCTTGCTTTGACACCTTCGTCATCGTATAAGTAGAAACCCCAGCTGTTTGGAATCGTTGGGTCCTCTATAACAGTTACGGCTTCACTTCCAATTCTCTCTCCAAGCATTTCCGGCTTCACAAAGCTCTCTCCAGCTTGGGCTGCCTCTCTTCCCATTATTCTGTCGAGCTCATAGGGGTGCCCAACGCTTTCGTGAACTGCTATACCAGCAACTTCTGGGCTTATGACAACATCGACTTTTCCTTCCGGTGGCTTTTGTCCTTCCTTTATTAGCTTTTGAAGGGCTTTGACGTCTTTAACAGCCCACTCCCATGGTTTATCCTTCTCAATAAGCTCAAGCCCACCGGAAAATGCCCTCTGGATGAAGGGAGCCTGCTCCATCTGCCCCTCTTCAAAAACAACAAGGTTGTATGTTACGGAAACCCTTGGGATAAGGCTCTCAACAAGTGCTCCCTCGTTGTTCATGAAAATCTTGTGCCACATGAAGTCCCCATACCTCAAAAAGCGCATTGGTACGTTTACGCCAGTCTCTTTTACCCTCTCCTCGATGAGCTTAAGGTACTCCATCTTTTCTTCAGCACTAACGTCTCTGAAGTCCTTCTTCATTTTCACTTCGTAGAAAACCTGGTGGAAGTCTTCCTCACTGAACTGTATGGGCTTATTTCTTAGTTTTGCCGCAGCTTTTGCGAGCTTTACAGCTTTTTTAACAGCCTCTTCCACGCTTTCCTTTGTTAAGACGTTTGTAGAAGCAAATCCCATCCCGCCGTTCACAAGAACTCTAATACCTATACCTCTATCGGCTAATATTCCAAGCCCTTCTGGGTTGCCGTTTTTCATGACTATCTCCGTTCCATTCTTTTCCTCAAACCTTGCTTCTGCATAACTTGCACCCAGCTCCTGGGCTTTTTCAACGGCAAATTCAACAAGCTCATGCATGTACATCACCTCTAGTTAATGCATATAAAAGTGCTCCCTTGAAGTATAAAATCGTTTCGATGTGCATTGAAGCGAATTGAGAAAAACTGATAAACATTGAACTACAATCTTACTCGGGTGATAGTATGTCAATTACGACCAAAACCGGAGATAAAGGAACAACGGGAATTTTCACTGGAGAGAGAATAGCTAAGTTCTCTCCGATAATAGAGGCCAACGGCACCATCGATGAGCTGAGCTCCTTTTTAGGGGAGGCAAAGCACTATCTCGATGAAGAATTGAAGGAAACTCTCGAGAAGATCCAGGTTGAGCTCTATTCGCTCATGGCTGAGATTGCAAGCAAAGGAGAGTACAAAAAAGTTGGAGAAGAGGAAATAAAGCATTTGGAGGAGCTCATTGAAAAGTTTGAGAGCGAAGTAAAGCTCGAAGGATTCGTTGTTCCTGGTTCAACAATAGCAAGTGCAAAGCTTGACATCTGCAGAACAGTTGCTAGAAGAGCCGAGAGGAGAGTTTCCAAGGTGGTTTTGGAATATGGGATTGGCAAAGATGTTTTGAAGTATCTCAACCGCCTGAGTGATCTGCTCTTTATAATGGCTCGTTATGTTGAGCTTAAAGAGGGAAAGATCAAGTACGTAAAGTGATTGATATGGAGAAGGTCATAGGGATTTTAGGCGGGATGGGCCCTCTTGCCACTGTGGATCTCTTTAAGAGAATAGTACTCAAAACTCCCGCAAAGAAGGATCAAGACCATCCAAGAATAATTATCTACAACAACCCTAAGATTCCCGATCGAACTGATTATATTCTCGGAAAAGGCGAAAATCCACTTCCAGAACTCATTGACAGCGCAAAAAAACTTGAGAAGTGGGGGGCAGATTTTATAATCATGCCCTGCAATACCGCTCATTACTTTGCGGATGAGATTCAAAAGGCCATCAAGATACCGCTGATAAACATGATAGAGGAGACCGCATCTTATGTAGAAGCCTTGGGCGTGAAAAGGGTAGGCATCCTTGCAACGACGGGCACGATAGTGAGTGGAATTTATCAAAAAGCCCTCGAAAAGAGAGGAATTGAAGCGCTCATTCCCTCTGGAGGGGATCAGGAAAAAGTCATGAAAGCTATCTATGAAGGAGTAAAGGCCGGGGATATAGAACTCGGAAGAAAACTGCTTCTCGAGGTCGCAAAAAAACTTGAAAAGGATGTTGAAGCTATAATAGCTGGATGTACGGAAGTAAGTGTAGCTTTAAAGCCGGAAGATCTAAGCGTTCCCCTCGTAGATCCCATGGATATACTGGCTGAAAAGGCCGTGAAACTTGCCCTTGGTTTATAACCATCCTTTCTTTTTGAAATAATAGAGCATTCCGAGGGCTATTATGAGCATAGCCAGAAGTGTGGCCGGATAGCCATAGTACCAGTTGAGCTCGGGCATGTTGTAGGGGGAGACATGTGTATTGAAGTTCATTCCATATATACCTGTTATGAATGTTAGGGGTATGAAGATCGTAGATACTACTGTGAGAATCCTTATGATGTCGTTTGTTTTCATGGAGAGGGTGGAGTAGTAGATATCGATCAAACCATTGGCCATTTCTCGGTGGTTTTCAATAATATCGAGGATTTCCATAACGTGTTCATGGAGTTCTTCCAGGTATTTCTGCGTTTCTTCACCGAAGAATTCTTTTCCCTCCAACCTTAGCCGTCTAAAGATCTCCAACAGAGGAAATATTGTTCTCCTCACAAACAGTATCCTTCTCCTAATTCCGTGTATCTTTCGAAGCACTTCTTTGTCTCCGTCTTTTAGGACTTTGGTTTCTATGACCTCCATTTGCGAGCTGATGTTTTCTAGAATTGGAACGTAGTTTTCAACTATTGCATCGAGAAGTGCAAAGAGTAGGTAATCCGCGCCTTTTTTTCTAAAAATTCCTTCTCCGTGCCTTATGCTTTCCCTAATTGTGTTAAACACATCGCCAGGCCGTTCCTGCATTGTTATGACGAAGTTATCTTTTAGAAAAACCGCGGTTCTCTCTTTTTTCAGGCCCCCCTTCAGCTCGTAGACCTGATGAAGTAAAACAAAAATATGGTCTTTTAGAATGGAAACCCTTGCCCGGGTCTTTGCTCTAAGAATTGACTTAATAGCAACTTCATGAAAGTTGAAGATTTCTTTAAGCTCTTGGAGATAAGCAATTCCGTCTATGTTTACCCAAACTACCTTGTAATCTTTGTATTTGAGGACATCTTTGACCGTTTTGACCCTCTTTTCCTCAAATTTGTCTTCTGAATATGCAAAGACTGTTATCTTTGCCTCATCCATTATGAACACCACGACGAAAGCCACTAATTTGGATTTCGCTATAATGGTAATTATAGTTTTCTCTCTTCAGAATCATTGGGTAAGCATTTAGTTTAGCCCAAGTAAGCTCTAAAAACCTGGCATAAAAATTTTCAAAGAAAAAGAGAATTTGACCTTTACATTCCGGTAGTTGTCCTGAATCCAATCTCCTTAAGAGTTTCAATAACCTTCTTGAAGGGCTCCTCCATGACCTCTTCGTCCCAGTACTCTTCTGGAACTCCTAGAACGGCATGAACTTTTCCATCATTCTCGTAGAGAAGCAAGTGACAGGGGGCAACGACGCCGATGTTTTTGTTCCTCCGGTAGAGGTCGTAGAACACTTTTGGATTGCAGAGGCCGAGAGTCTTGTACTTTGGCATTTCAATACCAAGCTTGTTCCTGACGACTTCGGTGAAGTTCTGCTCCCAAACAATTCCAAAACCGGCTTTTGGCATGGCTTCCTTGACTTTTGCCTCAGCTTCCTCAAAGTTACCCTCAAACACGAACCTCTCCTCGATCATTTTACTAACACCCCTTGGTTTTAGCACATTTGTTATTCAAACTGAGGGACAATAAAAAACAGCAATTGCGAACTTTATAACTTTTTTGGGTAAGCCTTGTACTTTTATCCCAATTAATGCGTGAAAAATTCTTCAAAATAATAACATTTAGGTGCAAATAATTATGTCAATGTCGGGTTTGAGGCTACTACACTCGCAAAGATGGGTATTTACACGGGTGATGTACAGAAGCGTTCAAGGAAGCGGAATGTGACGGTGACAGTTCGGGCTGATTTGGTGGAGTTTGCAAAGAAGGAAGGCATTAACATGTCGAGGTTGCTGGAAGAAGTTTTAAAAGCGTTTTATTCTGGGAGAAGGGTGATTCTGGGGCCGGGGCCGGGATTTGAACCCGGGCTAGGGGATCCACAGTCCCCTGTGCTAACCAGGCTACACCACCCCGGCCATGTCCACTTTAGCTATCTGGGATATCTTTATAAACTTTTCGCCAAAATATGCTCAAAAAGTGCTAAGAATGGATTAATGACCAATTAGCCGTCTTAGAAAAAGTTTACTGGGGAGAATTGTCTTCAGAGGTGAGCTGGAGATGAGAGCAAAAAGAGAAGCCTTGAAGACACTCTTCACCGCAATAAAAGAGGGTAGGGTTGATAGTGACATAGTAGATTTACTCATGCTCATTAACTCAATAAAAGGAGTTTACACAACGAGCTCATGTTCTGGGAGGGTGGGAATAATCGAAGAGCCCAAAATAGGGGCTAAACCTTTATCAAGATGGCTCATTAAGAAACACGCCCTAATAACATTTGAAGAGGCAAAAAATAGCTTAAAAGCTGCACAAAAAGGAGTAATATTCCTTAAAGCCCAGCCTCCAATTTTTCACATAGTCGGAGAAAATGTAGAAATCGGGAAAAAGCTTCACGAAATCGGTCTTTCTTCGGGCTTTAAGTACACCACCTTCAAAGCTCTAAACAAAGAACGAGTATTAGTAGAGATAAATGGTACTGAATACTTAACCGTTCCACTTGGCAGGGATGGGAGAATATTAATAAGCGACGAATACCTTGAGTTTTCAATTAATCTGGCAAATGAGATGCTTAAGCGGAGCAAATCAAGGCTACCACGACTTGAGAAGAACTTCAAAAAACTGAAAGAGGAGCTTGGGGAAGACGAGCTTTTCTACGAGCTCAATCCTCCCATGGCTCGGTATATTTGAGTGCCCATCCGAATTCTTCTTTTAGTATGTCTATTGCCGCATATGGAGGGATAACAGACTTTTCGGTAATTATAACGTCTATGTACTCTGGTGGTGTGACATCAAAGGCAGGGTTCTTAACAACGATGTTTTTAGGCCATGTGTCAAGCTCTTCTTTCGGAACAACCTCATAAGGATCTCTCTCCTCTATTTCAACTAGCTGTCCCAAGAGTGTCTCTGGATGGAACTTATATGTTTCTGCTGCTATCATAACCCATACCCTATGTTCTTTTGCCGTTAAAGCTACCAGAGCAGTTCCTACTTTGTTGATAACGGCACCGTTAGCTGTTATTGAATCTGCACCCATGACCACCTTGTCGGTCATTTTCATGTAATGCCTCGCTGCCCCATCAACGACGTAGATAACCGGGATTCCCGCTTCAGCAAGCTCTTTAGCGGTAATTTTTCCTTGATATCTTGGCCTTGTTTCAGTGACAATGACCTTGATATCCTTCCCTTCTTCCCATGCTTTTTTCATAACCCCAACAGCAGCCTTCGAGTGGCAGTGGGTCATTATAATGTCTCCATCTTCAATTCTCTTTGCACCAAACTCGGCTATTCTTTTAACGGCGTTTTCTGAGTTGTGTATGAACTCCTTTGCTGAATTGATCACTATGAACTTGAGCTCCTCTAAATCTGCACCGCTATTGTATGCCACCTTTGCACGATATGTGACGTATCTGAGGGCATTTGGAAGAGAAACGGCGGTGGGTCTTGTGTGGTATAAAATTCTCGCTGCTTCTTTAATTTCCTCCCAGAGTTCATCTGCAGTCTTTGCTTTGCTGTTTTCAGCTTGTAATTGTAGAGCATATGCAGCGGATCTTGCTATTTTTCCTGCTCCCCTTATTTCCATCGTCTTTATCTTCTCCG
This sequence comes from Thermococcus alcaliphilus, assembly GCF_024054535.1. Lineage (NCBI taxonomy): Archaea > Methanobacteriati > Methanobacteriota > Thermococci > Thermococcales > Thermococcaceae > Thermococcus > Thermococcus alcaliphilus. The sequence continues at coordinate 126,030 of NZ_JAMXLV010000023.1, forward strand.
CTATCTCTAAAACCTCTTTTATTACGGGCATTTCAATCCCCCCATTATAATCTTAATTCCCCAGATGGGTTTATATAGCTCACTCCTATCGTTTCAATTTCTGTTCGTTGATGTTTTTATATGTTCCTTGATGTACATAAACTTATTGTATTCCGAATCTTTACAAACATAAAGGGTATTTCCGACCAACGCCGAAAGCTTTATATTTAATTGCCACAAAACTATCAATGCATAAAATAGGATACGTGTTCACTTTAGTACATTAAATAAATTGTACGGAGGAAGATTAAGATGGAGCTTGAGAAAAGGCTTAAGGAGAAATTGGAGGCACCAACTTTGGATTATGAAAAATACTTCTCGGAAAAGGCTCTTGGGATGAAGGCTTCAGAAATTAGGGAGCTTTTAAAGCTCGTTGAGACTTCGGATGTGATCTCACTTGCTGGCGGTCTTCCAGCGCCTGAAACCTTCCCGGTGGAGATAATTGGGGAAATCACTAAGGAGGTTCTTGAAAAGCACGCAGCTCAGGCACTTCAATATGGAACCACTAAAGGTTTTACTCCTTTGAGGCTTGCATTGGCCGAATGGATGAGAAAGAGATACGATATCCCTATCTCCAAAGTAGATATTATGACCACAAGTGGCTCACAGCAAGCTCTTGACCTAATCGGTAGGGTCTTCATAAATCCGGGAGATATTATTGTAGTTGAAGCCCCAACTTACCTTGCTGCCCTTCAAGCTTTCAAGTACTATGAGCCCGAATTTGTTCAGATACCTCTTGACGACGAGGGAATGAACGTTGACCTTCTTGAGGAGAAATTACAGGAGCTGGAAAAAGAAGGGAAGAAAGTGAAGATAGTCTACACAATTCCAACTTTCCAAAACCCAGCGGGCGTAACAATGAATGAAAAGAGAAGAAAAAGGCTCCTTGAGCTTGCAAGTCAATACGACTTTATAATAGTTGAAGACAACCCCTATGGGGAGCTCCGCTACTCTGGTGAGCCGGTAAAGCCCATTAAGGCATGGGACGAAGAGGGTAGGGTTATATATCTCGGAACGTTCTCCAAGATACTTGCCCCAGGATTTAGAATTGGATGGATAGCTGCAGAGCCCCATTTCATAAGAAAACTCGAGATAGCCAAGCAGAGCGTTGATCTCTGTACAAACACCTTCAGCCAAGTTATAGCGTGGAAGTACGTAGAGGGAGGATATTTAGATAAGCACATACCGAAGATAATTGAATTCTACAAACCAAGGAGAGATGCAATGCTAAAAGCCTTGGAAGAGTTCATGCCTGAAGGCGTTAAGTGGACAAAGCCGGAAGGCGGAATGTTCGTTTGGGCAACTCTTCCCGAGGGAATTGACACAAAACTTATGCTTGAGAAGGCCGTTGCAAAAGGCGTCGCGTATGTTCCGGGAGAGGCTTTCTTTGCCCACAGGGATGTTAAGAACACAATGAGGCTTAACTTCACCTATGTTCCAGAGGAGAAGATTAGAGAAGGTATAAAAAGGCTTGCCGAGACAATAAAGGAGGAAATGAAGAAATAGCAAAGGTTATTAATGAAAAGTTCCAATTACCTCTGCCCGGGGAGCACCGCCGAAGGCGGAGTCGATGAACTCGGGCGGGTTATTACCCCCTTTCTATAGGCAATTGCCGAAAAACTTATAACAACTTAATGTGAGGAATTAATTATGTTGGAGAAAGAGAAGGAAGCTCTGGCAAAAAGAATTGCTGGGGAAATAACCCTATCTTCAGATCCCGGAAAGACCATGAGAAAGTGGAGAGAAATATTTGGCATAAGTCAGACTGAACTTGCCGAGTTTCTTGGCGTATCTTCTTCGGTGATCAGCGATTATGAAGGTGGTAGAAGAAAAAGCCCTGGTGCTTCCACGATTAGGAAATTCGTTGAGGCTCTCCTCGAAATAGATGAGAAGAGAGGAGGGAATGTCATAAGGGCTTTTAGCAGGACTATAGGTAGTGATCTCCCCACAAATGCTATTCTCGACATAAGGGAGTTTGCCTTTCCCGTTACAGTTGCCGATATAGTTACTGCGGTAAAGGGAGAGATTGCTGCAAATGAAGATCTTCTTGGAAGGAAAATTTATGGTTATACCGTTATAGACAGCATACAGGCCATTTTGGAAATGAGCAGTGACGAATTTTTGAAGCTCTACGGGTGGACCACTGAAAGAGCGTTAGTCTTCACCAAAGTGACCACGGGAAGGAGTCCAATGATCGCCATAAGAGTTCAAGGATTAAAACCAGCGGTAGTTGTCCTCCATGGAGTCAAAAAGCTTGATGAACTCGCTGTAAAAATAGCGGAGAGGGAGAGAGTTCCTCTGGTTATATCAAAAGCTAAAGACGAAAACGAGCTAATTGTAAACCTAAGAGCTCTAGTAGAAAAAGCTGAAAAAATTTAAAGATTTTCTCTCCTCCAAACACCTTCTTCGGCTAGTTTCTCTAGTCTAGACTTCATATGAATTAAAACCTCACTGAGTACCTTTCCGTTGTCGTATTCCGCCACTATCTTTTCGAGTTCTTTCCTATGGAGTTCTTTCATTTCCTTGGCCAGCTCGATCATTCTTGGGTATGCCCTTACTATGTTGTCAACTATAGTGATGTCCGCCATTCTTGCGCTCCGTGAGAGAGGATTCAAATCAACTGTTATAACGAACTTGCCCATCTTTACGAGTGCTTCCGTTCTGTCTCCATCCTCCAATGGTACAACGACAACGTCTGCCTTCCATATGCCGTTCTCATCAACTTTGCCTCTTTCGCTTTCTAGGTTTGGGATTCTTTTGGTTGGGTTTATGCCGAGAAGCTCAATTTCCGGGTCGTATCTTCTGAGCTCTTCCGCTATTGCCCTAACCCTTTCCTCTGTCCGGTAGAAGAGGTTTATCTCAAGTTTTGCATTGAGAGCCTTTGCAAGCTCTATTGTTTCCTTTGGAACCAGCGCTGCCACGTTTCCATTTACTGAAAGTACCGGATGCTCAGCTAGGAGGAGTTTTGCAATTGCGGCTTTCATGGCTTTTTCTGCCGGTTCGATGGTAGTTTCTCCGATAAGGTAATCAAAAGCTTCTCCCCTTCCATGGGCAATTAACCCTGCTGTAGCTAAAATGCCCTTTTCAAGAGCTTCCTCCAGTTTATGCCTGTAATAAAGGCTCCAGTACCTAGGATGAGACTTTGGGACAAAAAATTTTGCCATTTTTATCACCGAAGGGATATAAGAGAAAGAAAATAAAAGTCTTTTCTTATCTCTTCAGACGCCTCTAGAGGAGTGAAGCCATAGTGAAGATCACAATTACTAAAAACCTTTAGGTTACCACTGTCTTCTTCTGTCCCCCAAGAAGACTTTCATAAAACCTGAGAATTCCTCGCCCCTAAAGTCCTCGTAGAGCTTTTGAGTTTCTTCCTCGCTTAGCCACTCCATATCATCGGGAATGCCTTCAAAGAAATCGTAGTAAATCTCATTACCTTTCCTCGCCACATTTATGGTGTAAATTTTCTTCTTAAGTTCTTGGGCGATTTTTATCTCCCTGCTAACGAGAGAAGTGAATTTACCAACTATCCCAATAGCAACAAATATCTCTGCATCTTTTATCATGTGGTGTGTGGGCTTTAGCCCATAATCTGAAGGAAGTATAAAGTTGTTCGAATTAAGCCTCTCCTCAATAACCCTCAGCAGCGTCCTTTCGGTTTGGGTATGGTAAATAATCGTAGGCTCGCTCACATATATCAAGGCACCATATTTCCTCTTCTTCTTGAAAAATTTGAACATTTTCTACACCTCAGGTGGGGATAAAACGTCGTCACCATTCGGCTGGGATGACACTCATCATCGGTTGTTCTTATTTTTGAGTTTTAGCGTGATCTTAAAAACTCTTCCCTTTGTGCCCCCAACATAGCAAAACTTTTTATTTCGATCTAGGCAATTTTGTCTTAGATTGGGGGTGAGAGAATGAAATTCTGTCCAAAATGTGGGAGCATAATGCTGCCAGATAAGAAGAAGGGAGTCTTTGTGTGCAGGAAATGTGGATATGAGGAACCTCTTGATCCAGAGACGGCAAACAGATACAAAATAACCCAAAAGGTCAAGCACGAGAGAGAAGACATCCCCGTTATTGAGCAGGACATAGCTACACTTCCAAAAGTAAAGATAACCTGTCCAAAGTGTGGCAACGATGAAGCCTACTGGTGGGAAATGCAGACAAGGGCTGGAGATGAGCCTTCAACGATCTTCTACCGCTGTACAAAGTGCGGCTACACATGGAGAAGCTATGAATAGCGGTGAAATTCATGGAGAAACTTGAAATAGAAGTGCTTAAACGTCTTGTAGAAAAAGCTTTAAAGGAGTTAGACGAAGCATATAGAAGGATACCCGATGTGAACAATGGAAAAACTTATTTATGGAGAGGTAAAGAAAGAATAAGGTTGATGGCTAAAATTCTCAACGATATGGAGGGATAAAGATGCCGTTCGAGATAGTTTTTGATGGGGCAAAGGATTTTGCAAGCTTGATTGACACAGCAAGTAATTTAATCGATGAGGCAGCCTTCAAAGTTACAGAGGAAGGCATATCAATGAGGGCCATGGATCCAAGCAGAGTTGTTTTGATTGACCTCAACCTCCCCGCCGGGATCTTCAGCAAATACGACGTCGAAGGAGAAGAAACTATCGGCGTTAACATGGATCACTTCAAGAAAATCCTCAAGAGAGGAAAGAGCAAAGACATCCTTGTCCTTAAGAAGGGAGAAGAGAACTTCCTTGAGGTAACCCTTGAGGGAACTGCAAAGAGAACCTTTAGGCTGCCGCTCATTGAAGTTGAGGAGCTTGAGCTTGAACTCCCCGAATTACCCTTCACTGTAAAAGCAGTCGTTCTCGGTGAGGTTCTTAAGGAGGCAGTTAAAGATGCCTCCCTTGTTAGTGACTCCATAAAGTTTATTGCCAAAGAGAATGAGTTCATTATGAGGGCCGAGGGAGAGACTCAAGAAGTTGAGATAAGACTCACACTTGAAGACGAAGGCTTACTCGACCTTGAAGTTGAAGAAGAAACTAGGAGCGCCTATGGTGTCAGCTACCTCGCGGATATGGTGAAAGGAATCGGAAAAGCTGACGAAGTCGTTCTCAGATTCGGAAACGAAATGCCCCTCCAGATGGACTATCCAATTAGGGACGAAGGAAGGCTTACGTTCTTGCTTGCTCCGAGAGTTGAGGAGTGACCTCCTCATACTATTTTTTAGGTGGTTAAATTGGATCTCGCAAAGCTCAGGGAACTTCTGGAGATGGAGTTATCTTCAAATGAATTAACTTCCTTAGATGAGGAGTTTTACAAAGAGTTCGACAGCCTTGTAAAGGCATTAAAGCTTAGGGCAGAGTCTTCCAAGGAGAGGGGAGAAGAAATCGAGGAAAGATTGTATCTTGCAGAGATGAACGTCGCAGAAAAGCTCATCAAGGAGATACTTCGCATAAGGCTTCATAAAATAGTGGACATGGTCTTTGAAGGAAGACCACATAACCTTGTTGGTGAAGAAAGGAAGATCTTCTCCATTCTTCTGGCGTTTGTAAACAGGGAGCATATCCCCATGGAAGACATTGAAATAGTTGAAGAAGAAGTCGAAGAAAAAATTCCGGAAAGTGGAAAACAGATTTGGGAGGCTTACCTTATTCTCGAAGATATTCCAAAGGTCATGGACGAACGCTTGAGGGAATATGGGCCCTTTAAGGCAGGAGATCTAGTTACTCTTCCGAGAACCCTTGGACATGTTCTAGTTCAGAGAGAAGCGGCTAGAAGGGTGAGCATTTCCCATTAGGTGTTTCCAATGTTCAGCGTTTGTATGAGGGACTGCTACGACACCTGTGCAATTATAAGCGAGCTTAGAGATGGAAAGCTTTTTGTTAAGGGGAATCCGGATCATCCAATAACGAGGGGCTTTTTGTGTCCGAAGGGCGCTCTCCTGCCAAAGTGGTTCCACAGCGAAGAGCGGTTAAAAAAGCCGCTAATGAGGGAAACACTGAAGGATAAATTCAGAGAGGTAGAATGGGAGGAAGCAATCAAAGCTGTTGCAGACAAGTTGAAAGAAACAATAGAAAACTATGGAAGCGAAAGTGTTCTTGTTTATAACTATGCCGGCGATAGAGGGGTTGTTAATTATGCCTTCCCGTTGAGGCTTTTCCATTATCTCAACACTGCAATGCTCGATTATGGAATATGCGATAGAGCCGGTCAAGAGGCTTTAAAAGACATCTATGGGACTGCTGTGGGGATGGATCCAGAAGATCTCAAGAACCAAAAGCTTATCGTGTACTGGGGGATAAATGCATTTTGGACGAATCTCCATGGATTCATGCTTGCGAAAAAGTACAACCTCGAAAAATGGGTTGTTGATGTCGTTAAAACAGAGACTGCAAAAAGGAGCGAAAAGTTTTTCCAGATAAGGCCCAACACAGATGCTCTGTTTGCCTTGGGAATTGCAAAAGTAATCGTTGAAAACGAACTCTACGATAAGGACTTTGTAAGAGAAAACGTTTACGGGTTTGAAGAGTTTACGGAATACCTTAAAAAGATAAACTTAGACTTTGTAAGCGAGGAAACCGGAATTGGAAGGAAGAGAATAGAGGAGTTTGCCTTCGAGTATTCCGAGAAGAGAGGAGTTATCCACATCGGATATGGTTTTCAGCGCTCCCTCAATGGCGGGGAGGCCGTGAGGGCTGTTTCTATTCTCCCAGCTCTTGTGGGACATAAGTTTGGCTTTATCTACGATATGAAAACAATCAATAAAAGCTATGCAGAGGGAGCTTTTCTAAGAACAAAACCGGTCAAGAGAATACCCCAGATGAAGCTTGCCGAATACATAGAGAATGGTGAGATTAAGTTCCTCCACATATACAATGCTAATCCTCTGGCTTCACTTCCGAATCAGAACAGATTAAGAAGTGCCATAATAGAGAACGATGTGTTTGTCGTGACTCATGACATCTTTTTAACTGATACAGGCCTTTATTCTCATGTGGTTTTACCTGCGAATACGTTCTTTGAGAGGTTTGACATTGCCGATTCCTATTATCACCGCTATGTTGCATTAAACGAGCCTGTGACGAGGCTCTATGGGAAGAGCAACAGTGAAGTAACTAGAATGCTCGCTAAAGCCATGGGTATAGAGAATCCCTACCTTTATGAAAGCGATGAAGAGGTTGTGAGAAAGGTCTTGGAGATGAACGGTTTAAGCTTGGAGGAGCTCAAAAAGAAAGGCTTTGTAAAAGTTGAAGCAAAGGAGAGAAAATACGACACCCCAAGTGGGAAGATAGAGTTCTACTCTCAGAGGGCTCTTAAGCGTGGTCTTTCACCTTTCCCCAAGTATAAACCGCTGAAAGGAAAAGGGCTCCAGCTTTTGAGTCCAACGTGGAAGCTGACAATCACAAGCCAGTATCACAACACCTACAATATAATTGACCCTCACCTCTACATTAACCCCAAGGATGCTAAGGTGAGAGGCATCAAGGAGAACGATGAAGTGGAGGTTTTCAACGAATACGGAAAAATAAAAACGGTGGCGAAGATTAGCGAAGACGTTCCCGAAGGAGTCGTGATTCTCTACAAGGCATTCTGGGTTCGGCTGCTCGGCTGGAATGTGAACTTCCTTACAAGCGATGAGACCGTTGAGAAATATGGAAACGCCTCAGCTTTTCATTCGACCTGGGTAGAGGTGAAAAAGGTTTAACCAAATTTGTCCAAAAATGTTTTTATGTATTCTCTCCAATTTTTAAGTGGTGAGGAAAAATGAAAGTTTATAGAAAGGATAGGGAGTATCCCCAAGAATACAAAGAAGTTCTCGAGGAGTTAAGCACTGTTATTGATCCAATAAGCACGATGAATATACTGGATGCTGGTCTTCTGGCGGGGCTTGACGTTAGTGATAACACCCTCAAGATATGGCTAGCTGTGGAGAGCAACGCCTACTACAACATGATTGGGGGCGCTGCAATAGCTCATTCAAAGATAATTGGTGATATAATGGAACGCTTTGCCCTTGTGAAGTTTCCAAGGGTTTACATATATGACATGAAAAACAATCTTCTTGCAAAATTTGAGAAGAAGTGAGGAAGATGGGATTTCTAGATTTCCTTAAAGAAAAACCTAGAGGGACCCTAAAGGAGCTTCCTCCTGAGGTTAAAGATGTTGTGGAGGAGCTTAGAAAAGTTAGAGACCCTGAAACGGAACTTAATATAGTGGATGAAGGTTTAGTGTATGGCCTAACTGTGGAGAATGAAAAGGTTATGGTATGGCTTCTCTTAGCTAGAACCACTCCCGAGTGTCACTTTTGTCAGGCGATTGCCATGAACGTACAGAAGAGGATTATTAGAGACATCATTGAAGTATTAAGGGAAAAAGGTTTTAGGAGCGTTAAAGTGTATAATGAAATTGGACTTTTACTTGAGGAATGGAGGGATAAAAATGAGGGTTAAGGCGTTTAATGATCTAAAAAGAATTGGAGATGACAAGGTTACAGCCATTGGAATGGGTACATGGGGGGTAGGAGGCTGGGAGAGCCCGGACTACTCAAGGGATAAAGAGCACATAGAGGCTCTTAGATACGGGCTTGAACTCGGGATGAACCTCATAGACACAGCGGAATTTTATGCCTCTGGCCACAGCGAAGAGCTCGTTGGGAAAGCCATAGAGGGCTTTGAAAGGGAAGATATTTTCATAGTGAGCAAAATCTGGCCCACCCATTTTGGATACGAGAGTGCCAAAAAAGCAGCAAGGGCAAGTGCAAAGAGACTGGGCACTTACATAGACCTCTATCTCCTTCACTGGCCTACTGAAGACTTTAGGAAAATAGAAGAAACTCTTCATGCCCTTGAAGAACTCGTCGATGAAGGTCTCATCAGATACATTGGCGTTAGCAACTTCGACCTTGAACTTCTCAAGAGGAGTCAGGAGGTTATGAGGAAATACGAAATTGTGGTAAATCAAGTAAAATACTCTCTAAAAGACCGAAGACCAGAAGAGAGCGGCTTACTGGAATACATGAAGAGAGAGGGCATTACGTTGATGGCATATACCCCATTGGAAAAGGGAACCCTAGCCAGAAACGAGTGTTTGGCAGAGATAGGGAAAAAATACAACAAAACCGCCGCTCAAGTTGCATTAAACTGGCTCATATGGAAGGAAAACGTTGTCGCAATTCCAAAAGCGACAAACAAGGAACACATTAAGGAGAACTTCGGTGCAATGGGATGGAGACTGAGCAAAGAGGATTACGAAAAAGCCCTCGAATGTGTCCGGTAGTTTTATTAATATTTATGTACCTTAAGTTAAGACATGAACATCTTCATCCCCCTTGTACTGGGCGTCTTTGTAGGTTATCTGCTTAGGAGTAGAATAAAGTTTAGCATGGACAGACCGATGAGTATTGCTTTGCTGTTTTTGATATTTTTCATGGGTGTTGAAGCGGGCAGAGTGGAAATAGATGCTCTCCAGCTTCTCATTTCTTCCCTTGTGTTTGCCTCTTTTACAATACTTGGAAGTCTTTTCATAGCGCTGCTGGGGGTGAGGGAGTGAGTTTTCTCTATCTGGTAATCTCATCCCTCCTCCTTGGCATGCTCGTTGGAAGATACACGAGCTTAGAGTTTGGCAACCTCTACGAGCTCATGCTCTATCTCCTCATCTTCATTATAGGCATCGACATTGGAAAGAGCAAGGGATTAAGAGAAGAGCTTAAACGACTTGGCAAAATGGCTCTTTTACTTCCTGCATCAACTGTTTTGGGATCATTGATCGGCGGTTTAGCTGCTTCTCTCCTTTTGAAGGTTCCTCTCAAATGGGGATTAGCTATTTCTGCCGGTTTTGGATGGTACTCTCTCACAGGTCCTCTCTTGGCAACTTATTCTCCGATATATGGGGTAATTGGATTTCTGGCAAACTTAACAAGGGAAATTCTAACGATTATTTTCTATCCCCTGGCAATAAAGAAGATTTCAAAAGAGAAAGCGATAGTCATGGGGGGTGCAACGACCATGGATACAACCCTTCCACTGATGGCAAAATTTGGGGGAACGGAAATAACCCTTCTTGCTTTTGTACATGGGTTTATTTTAACGGCAATAGCTCCCTTCTTGATTCCTCTAATCCTTCAACTTTTGTAGTGCTCTAGGAGCTTTTCAAGCATCTTTTTATGCTGTTCTTTGTTGTTTTTGATGTCCTTTGCGATTCCCTTTAGCACTGGGTGCTTGGCTTTCTCCGAAAGTTTCTCATAGTTCATTATGAGGGCTTCCTTGTTCTTTATGTATTCCCTTAACTTCTCCTTAATCTCTTCCATGAGCTCCGCTGGTACTACAGGTTCGCCTGGGAATTCTCCGAAATACTCCTCTAAAATTTCATCTGTGGGGATTTTAGTGCCAATAGCGTTTACTTCCCTTGGAAGAATTATTGTTGGCACTCCCGGAAAGAGGACAGCTGTTCCCAGTTCTACTTCTTCCTCTGGGGTGTACTCTCTCACAAGCTCTTCAACTTCCTGATAAGCCTTTTCCAGAGCTTCGGAGATGTGCTTGTGCAGTGTTTCGTCTATGGTCAGCTTTAGAAGAAAGTTTCGTAAGTCTGCATATTCTGGATCTTTGAGCTTTTTAAGGAGTTTTTTGTAGCTCTCGAGTTCTTTTTCCTCCAGCCCTTTAATCTCATGAAGGAGCTCTTCCAGCGTCATTGCCCCTCACCCCCGATTTTTAGTAACATTTTGTATTTAAAAATTTTTCTGAGCTTCCAAAAACGTTTTAAAGGGTTCTATGTTAGGGGTTCTCGGACTGTCATGGGTTCATGCTCGGGGGTGTCCGTAAAGGAACCTACCGGGCGTGTTAGGGAGGTGGAAAGATGAAATACCCAAAGCAGATAAGGACATACTGCCCGTTTTGTAAGAAGCACACAGTTCACAAGGTAGAAAGAGTGAAGAAGAGACCTAGGAGTGAGCTTAGTGCGGGTCAGAGAAGATTCAGGAGAATCCTTAAGGGTTACAAAGGTTTCCCAAGGCCAAACCCAAGTGGAAGGGAAAAGCCAGTGAAGAAGCTTGACCTTAGGTTTAGGTGCACAGAGTGCGGAAAGGCACACACAAGAGGCGAAGGATTTAGAGTAAAGAAGTTTGAACTTGTGTGAGGTGAGAGAAGATGGCAATGCCCAAGAACCTCATTCCAATGCCAAGATCAAGATTCCTCAGAGTTAAGTGCATTGACTGTGGAAACGAGCAAATAGTTTTCAGCCACCCAGCCACAAAAGTACGCTGTTTAGTTTGCGGTTCAACTCTCGTCGAACCAGCTGGTGGAAAGGGGATCATAAAGGCAAAGATTCTCGAAGTTCTTGAATGATCTCTCTTATTTTTCTCCAAAACCTTAAAAAACCTCATACAACTACCTTTATTAGGTAAAATTTTTGGGAGATGGTGAAAATGCCGAGGAGAGCTAGAGAATTTCCTGAGGAAGGAGAGTTTGTTGTGGCTACCGTTAAGAGCATCCACCACTATGGTGCGTTCTTGACACTTGACGAGTATCCCGGAAAGGAAGGTTTCATGCACATAAGCGAAGTTGCTCCGACTTTTGTGAGAAACATTAGGGATTACCTTAAAGAAGGCCAGAAGATTGTGGCAAAGGTTATACGCGTTGATCCAAGTAAGGGTCATATAGATTTAAGCCTCAAAAGGGTCAAGCAACAGGAGAGGAAGGCAAAGCTTCAGGAGTTCAAGAGGGCTCAAAAAGCAGAGAACCTCTTAAAGATGGCGGCTGAAAAACTCGGCAAGGACTTTGAGACAGCTTGGAGAGAGGTTTGGGTACCACTTGAGGAGGAGTATGGAGAGGTTTATGCGGCATTTGAAGACGCCGCTCAAAATGGCATTGAAGTTCTTAAAGGTCTTATTCCAGATGAATGGTTACCGGTTCTTGAGGAGATAATAAAGAACTACGTTGAAATTCCAACCGTCACAATAGATGCGGAGTTTGAAATAAGTGTCCCGACTCCTAACGGCATTGAAATCATAAAAGAAGCCCTTATAAGAGCCAGAGATAGGGCGAATGAAGAGCAGGGAATAGAGGTTAAGTTCAGCTATCTCGGTGCACCGAGGTACAGGATAGACATTACAGCCCCGGACTACTATAAAGCCGAAGAAGTGCTAGAAAAGATAGCCTCGGAGATACTTCAGGTCATAAAACAAGCCGGTGGGGAAGCCTCTCTCATAAGGAAGGAAAAGAAGATAAGGAAGATAAAGAGGAGAGAGGCATGAGGTTTAGAATTAAAAAATGTCCAAAATGCGGTAGATACACACTAAAAGATATTTGCCCGGTTTGTGGAGAAAAAACTAAATCGGCTCATCCTCCTAAGTTTTCCCCGGAGGATCCGTACGGGGAGTATAGGAGGAGACTTAAGAGGGAACTACTTGGTATTGGGGTGAAAAAATGAAGGAAACGATGATAGTTGTTTATGAAAAGCCCGACATATACGACCCGGTCTTTATTGAAGGTCTCCCGGGAATTGGTTTAGTTGGTAAGCTGGCTGCAGAACATTTAATTCAAGAACTTAAGGCAAAGAAATTCGCTGAGCTTTACTCTCCTCACTTCATGCACCAAGTCATAGTGAAAAAAGATTCGACAGTAGATTTGATGAGAAATGAGTTCTATTACTGGAAGAGTCCCGATGATGAGCATAGGGATTTGATAATAATCACCGGAGACACTCAAGTACCTCCAACCGACAGCTACGGCCACTTTGAAGTTGTTGGAAAGATGCTTGACTTTGTGGAGCAGTTCGGAACAAGGGAGATAATTACCATGGGAGGTTACCAGGTTCCAGAGCTTGAAAGGGAGCCAAGGGTTTTAGCCTCTTTCACCGATTTGGAAACAAAGGAGAAATACAAACACCTACCTGTTGTGTTCAGGGAAGACGAAGGAGGGGCAATAGTCGGAGCAGCAGGTTTGCTCTTGGGCATAGGAAAGCTCAGAGGAATGAGAGGAGCATGCTTCCTTGGAGAAAGCCTTGGTTACATAGTGGATGCGAAAGCTGCCAAAGCAGTTCTAAGCGTCGTTGCACAGGTTCTCAATTTAGAGATAGACATGAGCGCTCTCGATGAGAGGGCAAAAGAAACCGAAGAGATCCTTAGAAAGGTTCAAGAAATGCAGAGGGCGATGTTTGAGCAGCAGCTTCCACAACCAGGCCATGAGGAAGAAGATAGAGGCTACCTTTGATTTTTCCTTTTCTTTTGAGGTGCTTTTATGATAGTTGATGCTGATCTGCACATCCACTCCCGCTATTCCAAGGCGGTCTCAAAGTTGATGACCTTCCTTATTTTAGCAGAAAACGCAAAGCTCAAAGGTCTTGGAATTGTAGGCACTGGAGATATTCTAAATCCTCAATGGGAGAAGGAGCTTTTAAAAGCTGCTCAAAAAGTTGATGAGGGAAGTTATGAAATAAAAGGTGTGAGATTTCTCCTTACGGCTGAGGTTGAAGATAACAGAAGAGTTCATCACCTCCTGATTTTTCCCTCTATTGACGCGGTAAGAGAGATGCGTGAAAGGCTCAACCCCTACTCGAAGGATATTAAAACCGAAGGAAGGCCGCACGTAAATTTAAGCGCCGCTGAAATAGCGGATTTAGCAAATGAGCTTGACGTTTTGATAGGCCCGGGACATGCCTTTACCCCATGGACAGCTCTCTACAAGGAGTACAACAGCCTTAAAGAGGCATATGGCGACGCTAAGGTTCACTTCCTTGAGCTAGGGCTTTCTGCCGATTCCTACATGGCCGACAGGATAAAGGCTCATCACAAGCTCACCTATTTAAGCAACTCCGACGCTCATTCTCCAATGCCCCATAGACTTGGGAGGGAATTCAACCGCTTTGAGATTGAAGATGCGACGTTTGATGAAGTTAGAAAGGCTATCTTAAAGCGGGGAGGGAGGAAGATAATCCTCAACGCCGGACTTGATCCAAGGTTGGGCAAGTACCATCTAACAGCCTGCTCAAAGTGCTACACCAAATACAGGCTTGAGGATGCGAAGAGATTAAACTGGAGATGTGAGCTTTGCGGGGGAGTTATAAAGAAGGGAGTTCACGATAGAATTCTTGAGCTTGCCGATACAAATGAAAAGCCAAAGGACAGACCTCCTTACCTCCATTTGGCTCCCCTTGCGGAGATAATAGCCATGGTTCTCAACAAAGGTGTTGAAACCAAAGCTGTCAAAAGTGTATGGGAAAGGCTGCTTAGGGAGTTCGGCAGTGAAATTGCCGTTTTGGTTGATGTTCCGATAAAAAGCATAGCCGAGCTGATTGGGGAAGAGATAGCCAAGGCAATTTGGGCGTTCAGAAATGAAAAGCTTATCGTAATTCCTGGTGGAGGGGGCAAATACGGAGAAATTAAGCTCCCGGAAGAGATAAAGAAAGCTAAGCTTGAAGAAATTGAGAGCGTAGAAATAAAGCAGGAAGAAATCTACTACAAACCGAAACAGAGCTCGATTTTGAGCTTCTTGAAGAAAACTTAAAGACATCTACCCTCCGCATTTAATCTTTTAATGACTCTTCTGCAGGCCTCTTTAAGCTTTTCCGCATTCTCCTCTGGGATACCATCATAAGTGAACTCCCATGTGCCCAATTCAATACCTGCAGTGTATTTGATCTTTCTGTTGTCCCTTAGGATTGGGTAGAACTCGATGTGCAGGTGGTAGAAGGAGTATTTCCCTTTAAACGGTGCCTGGAAGACCATCATCGCGTAGGGCATGTCTCTCTCTAAGACTTCATTTAGGCTTCCAGTAGCAACTTGAAGCACATCGGCTAAATTTCTCGTCTCTTTGCTGTTAAGCTGGGTTAAATACTGAACGTGCCTCTTTGGATACACATGGATTTCAAAAGGCCAGCTGGCAAAGAAGGGCATGAACGCAATGAAGCTTTCGTTTTCATAGATAGCTCTTTCTTCATTGGCTTCCTCCTTAAGTATTCTACAAAATAGACATTCTCCAAAGCGGTGGTAGTAGTTCCTTGAGTTTTCGATTTTTAATCTCGCCTTGAGCGGGATAAAGGGAAGCGCGTAGAGCTGACCGTGAGGGTGAGTTAAGCTAACTCCTATCTCTTCGCCTTTGTTGCGAAAGATTGCGAGATAAGCCACTCTGGAGTTTTCCATGAGCTTGGCAGTTACCTCCCTCCATAGCTCTACGACTTTTGTCATCTGCTTCTTCGGAAGCTCGTCGAGATCCCTCAGTTCGTGTTCAGGGGTTTCTACTATAACACTGCACTGTCCTATTGCCCTCGCCTTTATGTAAAACTCCTCCTGCTCCGGCTTTGGAGCATCAAAAGACAGCATGGGGAATCTATTTGGTAAAAGAAGAACCTCCCAGCCGTAACCAGTCTCCTCAGTGCCGGGACAGAAAGGACAAAAGTCTCTAGGCCTCCAAGGCCGGTTCCTCCTAACGGCGGAAACCATGATCCACTGCCCGGTTAAAGGATTATATCTGAGCTCGCGCATAACCATCACAATAGATTTAAGTTTTCAAGCCAAATAAATAATTTGGTGAATGCTATGATTGTCTTTCCGGAGTTCTTCCTCTTTGGAACCGCCACATCTTCTCATCAGATCGAGGGAGATAATAAATGGAACGACTGGTGGTATTATGAGGAGATAGGTAAGCTCCCCTACAAATCCGGTAAAGCCTGCAATCACTGGGAGCTTTACAGGGAAGATATAGAGCTAATGGCACAGCTCGGCTACAATGCCTACCGCTTTTCGATAGAGTGGAGCCGTCTCTTCCCGGAAGAGGGCAAATTCAATGAAGAAGCCTTCAACCGCTACCGTGAAATAATTGAAATCCTCCTTGAGAAGGGGATTACTCCAAACGTTACACTGCACCACTTCACATCACCGCTGTGGTTCATGCGGAAGGGAGGCTTTTTGAAGGAAGAAAACCTCAAGTACTGGGAGCAGTACGTTGATAAAGCCGCGGAGCTCCTCAAGGGAGTCAAGCTTGTAGCTACATTCAACGAGCCGATGGTCTATGTTATGATGGGCTACCTCACAGCCTACTGGCCGCCCTTCATCAAGAGTCCCTTTAAAGCCTTTAAAGTTGCCGCAAACCTCCTTAAGGCCCATGCAATGGCATATGATATCCTCCATGGTAACTTTGATGTGGGGATAGTTAAAAACATCCCCATAATGCTCCCTGCAAGCAACAGAGAGAAAGACGTAGAAGCTGCCCAAAAGGCGGATAACCTCTTTAACTGGAACTTCCTTGATGCAATATGGAGCGGAAAATATAAAGGAGCTTTTGGAACTTACAAAACTCCAGAAAGCGATGCAGACTTCATAGGGATAAACTACTACACAGCCAGCGAGGTAAGGCATAGCTGGAATCCGCTAAAGTTTTTCTTCGATGCCAAGCTTGCAGACTTAAGCGAGAGAAAAACAGATATGGGTTGGAGTGTCTATCCAAAGGGCATATACGAAGCTATAGCAAAGGTTTCACACTACGGAAAGCCAATGTACATCACGGAAAACGGGATAGCTACCTTAGACGATGAGTGGAGGATAGAGTTTATCATCCAGCACCTCCAGTACGTTCACAAAGCCTTAAACGATGGCTTTGACTTGAGAGGCTACTTCTATTGGTCTTTTATGGATAACTTCGAGTGGGCTGAGGGTTTTAGACCACGCTTTGGGCTGGTCGAGGTGGACTACACGACCTTCAAGAGGAGACCGAGAAAGAGTGCTTACATATATGGAGAAATTGCAAGGGAAAAGAAAATAAAAGACGAACTGCTGGCAAAGTATGGGCTTCCGGAGCTATGACGTCCCCTTTACAAGTTCCTTTGCCCTCTTCTTTAGTATTTCCTTCACTGCATCTCTGTCCTCAGGATAGCTTTTTCTTATCCAGAGCCATACTAACGCACAGGGTATCCAAAATAGTGCTCCGATTAGAAGTGTATACTCATACGCTAGTGCATCTGAGTAGCCCATGCTTCTAAGAGTTTCTATTAAAAATCCACCAAACAAAGGTCCAGTTGCTTTCCCAACATTGTCCAAGATATTAAAAAGGCCAAACACAGTGCCCCTGTCTTCTGGAAGATTGACTTGAGACACTATTGCCCTAACGTTTGGTCCTGCATAGGAAACAAACTGAATAAAGGCGAGGGAGTAGAGGGTTAAACCTATCCAGTGAATTGAAGTTAATTTGCTCGGAAGGGGGTAAAGGATAAGACCTATAGCGGCTATCATTCCAATGAAAATTGCCAAACCGGTAATTACAGCCCTTCCACCCCTCTGCCTTGCCTCAAAGTAATCTCCGACAAATCCGCCTAACAGACTTCCTATGACGCTTGAGATGCCAACTATGAGGAGGACAAACGTAGCGGTGCTTTTCTCCATGCCCCTCGTTACAATGAAGAAAGAGATAAGCCAGTACATTATGACTCCCCACGGTACTGTCCCTATTATGCCCTGAAGGAAAATTAGGATGTTTGTCTTGGTCTTGAGGGACTTTTTGAGTGCTTCCTTATTCAACCGGTAAGTGTATTCATAGCCCTTCTCTAGCACTTCTCTGAGCTCCTTTTCTCCCTCACCTCTTTTGGGTTCCTCTGCTACGAAGTAGAAGAGCGGCGCGAGGATAAAGTTTGGAACCGCGGCGATTATAAATGGAGTCCTCCAGCTCACTATTAAACCTGCTATTATCATTCCGAAGAGCGTCCCAAAACCAAAGGCAGTCTCTATATAGGAGTATCCTCTTCCCCTCTTTTCCTCCTCAAACATGTCCGCTATTAGAGAGTAGCCTATGGGAATTATCGAGCCTATACCTATTCCCGTAAGAAAGCGCATTGCCAAGAGTTGCCAGTAGCTGGTAACGTAAGCCGTTAGGAAGCATGGGATTTCTCCAAGGAGAACCCCTACCACGAGAAGCTTCTTTCTGCTTTTTATATCGGAGAGCATGCCCCATAAGATAGTGATCAATGCACTCGTTGCAACAAAAATAGTCGAAACAAGGCCCATTTGAGTTTCACTTATACCAAATTCTGCCATTATCTGCTGATAGTTTGGAGGAAGAAGGTTCTGATCAGCCATCAAAAAAGCTGCCATCAATACAAGCAGTGCAATCGAAACTCTTCTTCTAAGGTTCCCCATTTTCACCCCTCCAATCGTTATATATCGCCCGGAAGGCATCCAGCCTCCTCTCAGGGAGGGGCTCCCATCCCCTTGCATCGCTGTTCTCGGCTAAAAAGGCGAGTTCGCCCCTCATATTGTAGGACAGCATATTAAGTCTTGCGTTCCCTTCGTCCTCTCTCCATATCCTCAAGCTCTTATCTGGTGCCCAACTCGAAGTCCGTAAGTAGAGCTCCCTTCCACTGTGCTTCAGCTCTGAGGGAAGGCACAGTTCCGAGTTGAGCTCGTCTATAACCTCTAATAATCCCTCAACACTCATTCTGTAGCCTGCAATGTCCCTATAGCCAATGAACTCTATATCGGTGCCGTATAGAAGAATGTTGTCCTTGTCCTCTATCCAGCTCGCCACTTTCTTAGGATTCATAAGAGGAAGCCTTCCGATGCCGAGCATTACAGCCGTGTTCACGGCCACCCAAACGGGTACGGCTTCGATGTCTTTGACTGCCTTTAGCGTTACCTTACCTTCAAAAACGAGCTTTATCGCCTTCCTAAGCTCCCTGAGACCAAGGAGATAGCTGATGTACCTAAAGCGCTTTTCCCTTTGGGCCTTTATAAGGTGTGGATAGAGCGGTTTAATTGGCTTTATCGCCGAGTTGAGATGAGCTGAGAAAAGCATCGCCTCCCCGTCGGCGAATAGATACTCATAACCGTTGTCCTTCAGTATGGCAGGGATTATCGGGTCATAGGCGAGCTCTGGCAGCCAGAATCCCTTTGGAGAAACCTCGAAGAGCTCTTCCTTAACTTCCCTATCTCTCTGAACTTGTGCTTCTACTCTGCTAAGCGGCAGGAGGGGGAGTATTGCGTGCGTGTAGCTCGTTCCGATTATCTCTATCAGGTCACTCGCGATGCCCCCTTTAACGAGGTCTATAATATCCTTCGGGAGGAACTTTAAGGTATAGCCCGTTATGTTGAGCCCAAAAGGAATTTCTTCTTTAATCAGTGTCTCGATGACTGGGATGTATGCCTTCTCTATGACCTTTGGGATTTCGCTCTTTGGGATTTCGGCATACTGGAGGTTGCCGTGAAAGACGAGCGCTCTCAACTATCTCACCCCATCAGATGGCTCTACGATGAAGTACTCAGCCTTCCACGGAAATTTCTTCCCATACTCCTCAAGGACTGCTTTTCCAACCTCCTCCGCCTTTTCCTTGTCAACAAGGGCTATTGCCGAGCCTCCAAAGCCTGCTCCTGTTAACCTTGCCCCATAAGCTCCAAGTCTCCTGGCTTTTCTTACGAAGAAGTCCAGCTCCTCTGAGCTCACTCCGTAGTTTCTTGCAATGTCCCAGTGGGCTCTGGTTAATATTTCCCCAACCTTTTCAATATTCCCGTTTTTTAGGGCATCCCTCACTTCGAGGACACGCCGATTTTCCCTAACGATGTAGCCAAAGAACTTCCGGTAAAGAGAGGGGAGCTTAATAAGTTCACTCTCATTAACGTCTTTTGAAGTTCTTTTTCCAAGAAAACGAAGTGATTCCTCTGCGATTTTCCTCCTTTCTGCGTAGGCTGAGGATGCAAGCTCCCTTTTAACCCCTGTATAGAACACCAGCACCGAAACGTCGCTGGGGAACGGTATGTACTCGTAGCTTAGTGTGTCCGTATCCAAAAATATTGTGTGTCCTTTCTTTCCAAAAGCTATTGCAAACTGGTCAAGAATTCCACAGGGCACACCTACAAATTCGTTTTCCGCTTTTTTGGCAAGCAATGCCATTTCGAGACGAGAAAGGTTGAGAGAATATGCCTTGTCTAGGAAAGCCATAACTGCGAGTTCAAGGCTTGCTGAAGAACTTAATCCGGCTCCAAGTGGTAAGTTGCCCAGTATTTTCCCATGAATTCCACCTACATTGTACCCCTCTTTCTTCAGCACCCAATAAACTCCTTTTACGTAGTCTATCCATGTGTTCTCCTTGTAAAGCTGATCCAGGCTGAAGAATTTCTCCTCTCTAAAGTGTTCTGAATAAAGAGTCACCACTTCCGCTTTTTCTCCCTCCAAAATCGTGTAGAGGTTTATTGCCATCGGCATTACGTAGCCAAGAGTATAGTCGGTGTGCTCGCCTATTAAGTTCACCCTGCCAGGGGATTCGACCCTTATCATAACCATCTTAAAAATTTGAGTCCTCAGGATATAAATCTCTTTCTCCCAAGACTTTTTAACCTGCATGTCTCACTATCAAAGGGGATCACAGTGGAGCGTGAGATAATAAAGCTGTTCATGAAATACTTCAAGAACCAGGGAGATTTGCCTTTAGGAGATGACACTGGAGCGCTAAAGCTCGGCGATGAGTGGCTCATAGCAACAAACGACATGCTGGTGAAAAGCACAGACGTTCCGGGAATAATGACGCCTGAGCAAGTTGGCTTTAAGGTCTTCACTATGAACGTGAGCGACGTTGCCGCCATGGGGGGTAAACCGATAGGGTTCCTCTTCTCCCTTGGAGTGCCCAGAGATATTGATATGGGGTATCTTGAAGGCATTGCAAAGGGAATCGCTGAGGCTTCTGACTTCTACAGCACGCCCATAATAAGTGCCGATACTAACGAAGCATGCGATCTCATAATAGATGGGATAGCCCTTGGAAAGACCAAAAGGTTGCTCACGAGAAGCGGAGCAAAGGAGGGAGATTTGGTCTGCGTTACCGGCGACATTGGAAGGGCTCTAGCGGGGCTTAAAGTCTACTTCGACAACCTTGAAGTTAGTCCAAAAACAAGGAAAGCTCTCTATGAGAAGCTCCTTGAGCCCAAGGCGAGGTTCAGAGAGGGGCAAATACTTTCGAGGTATGCAAACGCCGCAATAGACATAAGCGACGGCATGAGCAAGGAGCTCCACCTGATAGCGGAGATGAGCAAAGTGAAGATAACCATCTATGCCGAAAAGCTCCCAATAAGGAAGGAAGTTTTTGAAGTTGCAGAGCTCTTGGGAGTTGATCCTATCAACCTTGCACTGGCAAGTGGAGAGGAGTTTGAGCTTATCTTTACTATCCCCGAGGAACACCTCGAAAAGCTCGACTTTGAATTTTCCATCATTGGGAAGGTTGAAAAGGGAGAGGGCGTTTACCTGCAAAGAGATGGAAAACTTGAGAGGATGCCCCTTTTGGGATGGGAGCACTTGGCAAAGCCTTAAAATTCAAACCTGTAGGTTAGAGCTGGCCATCTCGGCAGGTATTTCGCAACCTTAATGTATCCCGGCACGAAAACTTCTTCTCTTCCATTTTCTATTGCCTTTATTATGGCATCGGCAACCTGCTCCGGTGAGATAGCCCCCTTCGGAGTTTTGTCCTAGAAAGGCGTGGCAACCTGCTTTGGATATACCCTTATGACCTTTATTCCATTTTCCCGGAGCTCTTCGCTAAGTGTAAGTGATAAGTAGTGAAGGGCAGCCTTTGCGGCACCATAAGCAGACATTTCTGGAGTTCTAACAAAGGCAACTCCACTCAACACCATTACAACCTTCGAACCGCTTTGCATAAGGGGTAGCAGTTCTCTAGTCATTAAAACCGGGCTTATTGTTAAAACAGCTTTTGAAGTTCTTCTTCACCGTGCTCCAGAAGGGGCTTTTTTATCGCAAACCCGGCGTTGTTGATGAGGAGGTCAACCTTACCCACCCCCAGCCTCTCAAGGGCTTTCTTGACCTCTCTTTCTGCGCCATCCTGAGCTAAATCTTGGACTACATATTCAAAAGAATCGCCGAATCTAGCTTTAAGCTCCTCCAGTGCTTCTCTGCTTCTCGCTATCCCCACAACTTGGTAGCCCTTTTTGATTAACCTCTCGACCAAAAGACGGCCGATGCCTCTTGATGCTCCCGTAACTACAGCCAGCATCCTGTTCACCGTCTAATCTTTTTTGGCTAACCCTTAGATATAAGTCTAACTAAAACGGCTTTGGCAAAATTAATAACTTTTGCTTTTCAACTATCTTTGATGCCTATGAAGAGGATAAAGTTCAAATTTCCCAATTCTTCGGAGCAGTTCTCAGACTTTAAATGGTTTATAGGGGCAATAGAGTGGGCATATGGAGACACGTACTTCATGATCGGTGACGAAATCATAAAGCTCGTGGAAATAAAGTTCAAAGAAGAAGCCAATCCCCAAGATATCGTAAATCGAGTGAAGGAGCTTCCCTATGTTGAGGACATCAAGTTGATACCTCTAAAAAACGGTCATTACTACATGTACACACGTGCAAAGCTTCCAAAACACCCGAACTCAGAAGAAGCTTTTGACGTACTTGAGCTCCAGAAAAGAGGCTTCGTAATATTCGAGAAAGGTACGATGACACCAGAGGAAAGTTTTCTCTACGTTGTCTGTGAGGAGAACTTCATCCCAGAAATTATATCGATTCTCAAGAAAACCTACAATGCGGAGGTTGCTAGCATAGAAGATTACACCCCACAAAAGAGTATATTTCCAAAGCTCACAGAAAAACAACTAAAAACTCTGTTAGTAGCTTACAAGAGCGGCTACTTCGATAATCCAAGGAGGATAACCCTCCGAGAACTGGCGCAAATACTCGGCCTGAGCCCCTCAACCGTGAAGGAGCACTTAAGGAAAGCGGAGAGGAAAATCCTTGAGGAGCTTATAGGCTAATTATCTGCCCTCACCGTTCCAACATCTATCGAGATAATAAGGGTCGGTGAGAAGCTGAGGTGATTTCTTAATTCCAGAGATTGTTCATGAGGAATTTAAATACTTTCTCCCTAATGTTGTTATGAGGAGAGCCCACATGAAAGTGCCAAATATGGCTTCTAAGGATGCAAGAAACGTTCCTAACCCTTCAGGATGAAAATCTCCGTATCCTAGAGTTGTTGCTGTGACAATACTGAAGTATATAGCTTGCCAATACGACTTAATTCCTGGTACAGTACCTGTTAACAGGTACAATATAGGAAATATTATTAAAACCAAAGAAAACCAAATAGATAACAGTCTTTTCCAACTGGTTCCGTATTTTATTGGTACATCTAGGAATATCCACTCGAGAATACCCCCAAACTTGACTAATAAAAACCTGAAAAGCTTCTTAAATGATTTTTTATTGGTGATTTTCCAGTCTTCCTTTGCTAGTTCAACTTTCCATTTTCTCCTCGCAACCATCTCCCGATAGAAATGGTATTCTAAATTATCTAAATCCTCTGGCCGTGAACTTTCTTTAAAAAGTCTTTTTGCTAAGTTAAACATTTCGACAGCAAAACGATTTGAATGGATGTTTGTATAATTCAAATACAACCTCCCCCCTATCTTGATGGGTGGAATCAATTTGCCTGTTTTAATAGCTGAAAACTTAAGGTTAATGTCATTGCTTACAGATAAATTTTTACCCAAAACGAGTTCGGTGATCATCGAAGAAT
Source organism: Thermococcus alcaliphilus (assembly GCF_024054535.1). Classification (NCBI taxonomy): domain Archaea; kingdom Methanobacteriati; phylum Methanobacteriota; class Thermococci; order Thermococcales; family Thermococcaceae; genus Thermococcus; species Thermococcus alcaliphilus. The sequence continues at coordinate 149,539 of NZ_JAMXLV010000023.1, forward strand.
TAAACCATATATCTGTAACGTTGGATTCTGAAAGGACTATTGTTAATGATTTTAACCCGTTTAGCCATAGAGTGCTTCCCTCACAGAGGATTATATATAACTTTCCCACATAGCAATTTGAATCCAAAAGTGTTTGAAGTTCTTCAATTTTAAAGAGGTTCGGATCAACTATGGATACATTAGAATCCTCAACCAAATCGTTTGTTTTCTTGGAGAGTATTCCATAAACAGTTGAGGGGATAGAGTAGATACCATGGAACTGTGAATTCGTGATATACAGTTCTTGAATGTTTGCATTGTAAATAAGAAGGTCCTTGAACTTCAAAGGTTTATCTTCTCTGCCCCTAATAATCACCTCTAGCACATTAGCATTGCTAAGAATTATATTGTCCTCTATTTCCTTAATCCCAAATTCTTCCAAAACTTCCCACGTTAAGGGGAAGGTGTATAGATATGCACCTTCAAAGTTAAAATCTCCAGCTTGAAGTTTTCTTGCGACAGCGCTGAGTTTCAATTCCTCCAATTTTTCTCTCCAAACAAGTTTTTCTCCTTCCTCAAAGCTGATGTGGAGAGCGCAATATCTTGAGCCTTCCAATGGTGCTTCTTGACATTTACTTCCATCTGAATAAATGTAGTCGCACATAAAAACCTCACCTCATCCATTTTCTTGCTATGACCGCAACAATGAGTGCCATGAAGACAGCACCGGTAAAGGCCTCGAGGGCGCTTAGTGCTTTAAGCCAGCCCGTTGGATGCATGTCGCCGTAGCCAAGTGTTGTAAATGTGACGAGGGAGTAGTAGAGGGCGTTGGCAAAGCGAACAAGATAATTAGATGTTTGAGGGAACCCCTCAATGAAGTTGCTCCAGATGGTGTAAGGAATAGCATTCCCGATAATCACAAGCAATGAAATTCCTAACAAGCGAATCCAGTTTGTCCCGTATTCTGAGGGTAAGTCTCCGAGAAGCCATTCAAAGAAATTATAGGCATAAGCTCTGAGCTTTTCAAACTTCGTTTGCGCATTTTTGAGACGGGCTTTTCGTTTAGCCCGCATTTCGAGGACAAACATTTTGTCTGCGTTTTCTCTATCACCAAGTCGCTCGTATATAATGCGTTGCATTTTGGCAATTTCTGCGAGTGGTTGAGGATGGCAAAAACGTTTAATACACATCTTAAATGAGTTATTTACGGTTATGTCTTTCCAACATTCTTTATCTACGCAGTTTTCATCCAACAAAGAGTTTATATCTGAAGAGTTAGGTTCAATAAACATCGCTCTATCCGTAATTACAGCTCCATCGAAAGATATGTAGGTGAGGACTCGAACTCTCGTAAAGTACAACTCATTAAATTTTGCACCTTTAAAATTAGCCTCGTTAAATTTAGTCCACCCTTCGTAGATAGTTAAAAGCTCCCCAGGATACACTATTGTCTCATCAGTAAAGTATGCTTTTTTGAATTGTGCTCTCGCAAAGTTTGCTTTGTTGAACTTGCTTTCCATGAAGTGAGCTATGTTAAATTTTGAATCTTCAAAAATAGCTTCTTCAAAGACTGCCCAATTGAAGTCTGCAATATTGAACTGTGCCCACATAAAATCAGCATATTTAAATTCCGCATTCTCAAAAATTCCTCGATTAAACTGTGCACCCATGAATCTAGCAACACTAAATTTTGCTCTTTCAAATAGTGCTTCCTTTTCGAATTTTGAGTATCGAAAGCTTATAAAGTTCTCAATTGGAATCATGCTTTGCAGGTCTTTATAGATCATGTCAACCTCTAGAGTTTTAAAAGAGTCAATTTCCACATCAGGAACCTGATCGCTTCCAAAACTTTGAAAAAGCTCTATATCCTTCAACTCAAGACTACTTTGAATATATGCTTGTTCGAAATTTGAATAGCTAAACCATACATTTTCCTTAAATACTGCCCACTCAAAAGAAAAAATTTCATCTAATGTATTCCCCTCTGGATCAGAATATTTAATTAGTTCGTTTGGAATCCGCGGAAACACGAACCCTCTAGCATCAACCAGTTCCTCAAAAACTAACCTCTTTACCTTTTGTCCATGAACTTCAATCTCTTCGACTCTTGGCTTAAATCTCTCCAAAAACTTCCTGTAGAACTCTCTCGCCTCTTCCTCACTCTTGTTCGGCTTATGAAAAATACAGTACTTCTGGTTAGCAGTATCTGGGTCACAGTTACCAAAGTGCGCCATCTTGCACATGAATGTATCTTTATGTGAACTTTCCTAAAAACTTTCCGCACCCGCACATGTGCGGGGTTAACTATAACTACTTCAAAGCCCTATTTTAAATCGGTGAAAACATGCCTGTAATTGAGGTTAAGAATGTTAGAAAGTACTACGGTGATGTTAGAGGTGTGGAAAACTTAAGCTTCGAGGTCGAGGAGGGCGAAATCTACGGGTTTTTGGGGCCAAACGGGGCCGGAAAAACCACAACCGTCAAAATTCTCGTCAAAATAATAAAGGACTATACTGGAGAAGTTAAGGTTTTTGACAAAGACCTTAGGAAGTGGGGCAAGGACTACTACAACAAAATCGGCGTTTCCTTCGAGTTTCCAGCGGTTTACTCCCGCCTGACTGCCCTCGAAAACCTCGAGTTCTTCGCGAGCTTTTACAAAAAGCACCTTGACCCGATGGAAGTTCTCAAGATGGTGGGGCTTGACAAAGAGGCAGACCAGCTAGTCGCTGGCTTTTCTAAGGGCATGAAGAAAAAACTTGATTTGGCAAGGGCTTTGCTCCCTGATCCCGATATCCTTTTCCTTGATGAACCCCTAGAGGGCCTCGACCCAGCAAGTGCCAGAAAGTTCAAAGACCTCTTCCTTGAGATGAAGGAGAGCGGAAAGACTATTTTCCTCACCACTCACAACATGTACGTGGCCGATGAGCTTTGCGACAGAGTTGCTTTCATTGTCGATGGCTCCGTTAGGCTCGTGGACAACCCGGGCGAGCTCAAGGTGAAGATGGGTAAGAGGCTCGTGAAAGTCGAGTACGTGGCGAGCAACGAGGTGAGAACGGCGGAGTTCCCGCTCGAGGGCATCGGCCGGAACGAGGAGTTTCTAAACATCCTGAGGAACTACGAGATAAGGAGGATCAACACGGAGGAGCCTACCTTAGAAGAGATCTTCCTCAAGGTGACGGGGAGGCGGCTCGTATGATGGGGAACCTGCTGAAGACGAACCTCATCGTCGGGGTTAGGAGCTATGTCTACCCGATATATGTGCTCATAGGTCTCGCCTATGGACTAATGCTCATGGCGTTTCCAGAGCAGTACCTTCCCACAATGGTGCCTATCTTTCTCATATTCGAGCCGGGGCTCGTTGGATTTATGTTCGTTGGCACTGAGATATTCGCGGAGAAGAAGGATGGCGCAATAAGCGCCCTCGCAGTGACGCCAATAGAGTGGAGAAGTTACATATTTGCTAAAACATTTCTGATGAGCGTTCTCTCAATAATTGGGGCAGTGCTAATAATGGCTATTGGCACACGCTCCCTTGAAGGGCTTCCTTACGTTATCGTGGGAGTCTTTCTGTGCTCGATAGTTTACACCCTCCTCGGTATAGGGATAGCGGCAAAGTACCACGATCTTGATGATTACTTCGTGCCGATAATGGCTGTTCTAGTGGTCTCGCTACTTCCCTTTGCCCACTATCACGGTTACCTCACAAACGAAATATGGAAAGTCCTCTACATTGTTCCCAGCTACCCAGCACTTTATTTCTTTAAAGCTCCTTTTGTAGAGGTCTCAAGGGATACCTTGGCGCTTTCAGGGGTAGCTTTGCTCCTCTGGTCTGGTATAGCGTATTATGTAGCTAAAATAAGGTTCTACAAGTATGCTGTGGAGGGATTGAGATGAGTTTTGTGAAGAAGTTTGGAGCTATTTATAAGACCGACCTCAAGCTTTTAAGGAGGGACCCAATGCTCTTGTACAGCGTGGTTATGACTCTCGTGATCCTCCTCATCATCCGCTACTTCAAAGACCGCATCGGGCCTTACTATCCTCTTTTAGCCCTCCTGGGCCTGATATTCATACCCATGATATTCGGCATGATACCTGGCTTTATGATGGCTGACGAAAAGGAAGACAAAACTATTCAAGCTCTCCAAGTCATCCCTATCTCAAGCGAGGCCTTTTTGGCATATAGGCTAACTTGGGCTTCAATAGTAGTGGCTGTATTTACTTTCGTTGCCCCCTATATACTCGACATAGAAATACCCCAAAAGGGCATTCTAGCTCTAATGACGCTCTTCCTTTTTGAGGTGTGGATCTACGGGCTGCTCATCACGGTGTTCTCGGAGTCCAGGATGCAGGCGTTAACTGTGGGCAAGGTCCTCGGCTGGCTGCTCTTCCTGCCCCCGGCGATAAAGCTCATCGTGGTGTGGCGGAACCTCTCAACGGACTGGAGCAGGTTTACGGCGTTCCTCCCAACTTACTGGCTCTATAAGGTCTTTGAAGGAATCCCACTTAACGACTACAGCAATTTCCCAATAGCTCTTGCGGTGCATTTGGCGTGGCTGATACCTCTGGTAGTGCTGTTCAGAAAGAGAGTATTGTAGGTCTTACCAAAAGTCCAATAAGCTGCTCTATTCTCTCTTTTATTCCAGGTGTTTTTTCGAGTTATCTGAGCCGTTTTTTGAACCAAAAGCTTAAACTATAGTGGGTGCTATTTTAGAATGGTGGTTTTATGAGGGAGGCTATGTATTGGGAGCCCTTAGAGGGCAACAGGGTGAGATGTTACTTATGCCCTCTAAACTGTCTCATAGATGAAGGGCAGAGGGGTTCCTGCAGGGTTAGGAAGAACATTGGCGGTAAGCTTTACACCCTTAATTATGGGAAGGTATCTTCTATGGCTGCCGATCCGATTGAAAAGAAGCCGCTCTTTCACTTTTATCCGGGCTCCTGTGCATTCTCTATAGGCACAGTTGGGTGTAACATGCACTGCATCCACTGCCAAAACTGGGAGATAAGCCAAGCTGATGAGACTTTTCCCTACTTGGAGGATGCCACTTCGGAGGCTATAGTGAGGCTAGCCAAACATTATGGATGCGAGAGCATAGCTTACACATACAACGAGCCGACGATATGGTATGAATTCGTTCTCGAAACTTCAAAGCTCGCCAAAAGAGAAGGCCTCAAGAACATTCTCGTGACGAACGGCTACATAAACGAGGAACCCTTTAGGGAGTTAGCCCCTTATATAGATGCCATGAACATTGACATAAAGGCCTTTCGGGATGAGTTTTACAGAAAGATCTCGAAGGTGCCAAGTTTAGAGCCGAGCAAGAGAACTGCGGTTATAGCCAAGAAGGAGTTTGGGATTCACGTTGAGCTTACATACCTCATAATACCAACGCTAAATGACAGTGAAGAAGAGATAAGAGCTTTTGCGAGATGGGTGGTTGAAGAGCTAGGTGATGATACACCAGTACACTTCTCACGCTTTTTCCCCCATTATAAGCTCCTCACATTGCCTCCAACGCCAGTTGAGACCATTGAAAAGGCTTACCGCATAGCTAAGGAGGAAGGGTTGAAGTTTGTATATACCGGAAACATCCCAGGCCATGATGGAGAAAACACATACTGCCCAAAGTGTGGAAAACCTTTAATAGTTAGGTGGGGCTTTACGATAGAGGAGTACCACATAAAGGATGGAAAATGTGAATACTGTGGTGAACCAATACCGATAATTGGCGAATATAAGAAAAGACATTACAGAGGAATGTGGTGGTAATATGGCAACAATGAGGGTTAGATTTTATATAGAGGCACTCTCAAACCACAAGAAAGCTTTGGAAAGGGCTGTCGAAGAGATCGTAAAGTCCCTAAAGAATGAAACCAATGTAAAGGTTGAGAACATAAGAGCCGAGGATATCCTTGAAAACCCTGAAGAGGAGATGCTCAAATACTCAAGCATGGTTGAGGCAGAACTGGAGGGCCCTTTTGAAGAAATAGTGAAAGCCACCATGAAATATGCCCCCGCAATAGTTGAAGTTGTATCCCCTGCCAAAATTGAAATAGATGCCAAAGACCTTATGAAAATCCTTGGGGAAGTTTCTTTATTCATGGGCAAGCTCATGGAGAAGTTTGGAGGTCTCGTTGCATACCCCTCTCTCGATGAGATTCCAAAGCCAAAAGTGGGCTACAGTAGGGAAGAGATTGAAGAGATGATAATCGACGGCAAAGAGATTCTCTACCGATTCGTTATAGAAACGTATGGGAAAAACAAGGAAGTCGTGGAGGAGACCATGCTGAAGGCCTTTGCATATGAGGGCTGTAAGATAAACAAAATCCTTGTAAAAGTGCAGGAGGAGGGGGAGGAGAGAATATACGCCCTTGTTGCGAGTGAGCTGGTATCACCTTTTGAGGTTCTCTTCCAGCTTACGGCAAAATATGCACCGGTTGCAATATCGATAATCGAGCCAGAGATAGTTGACATCTCTGCAACGGAGCTTCAAAATGCTCTCACAGACCTTGGAGGTTTTGTCCACGAACTTATCCACAGGCCGCTTAAGAAAAAGCTCATAGAAAAGGACACCTTCAAGTTCAAGCTCTCTTGAACCTTTAATTTATCGTAGGGAAAAAGTTTATAAGCAGATGCCGTTATTGGTGGCAGGGAGTTTACTCTCCCCTTCAACTTTTGTCGAGATATTATCGGCAAAAGGCGAATTTTGTATAGGCATTAGGTAAACGCCATTTTTAGCCATTGGGGGAAAAAGACGGCTTTTCTAATCGTTAGAAAGGGTCTGAAAGCGAAAAGTATATAAACCCTAAGCTACATATAGCTACTGAAGAATACCATAGTTGGGGGTTTAGCCCCCACAAGGTATCGGAGGTGTGAAGACATGAAGGTAAGAAAGATCGCGGCCCTTGCTGTTGGTGCCGCAATGGTTGGAGCAACCCTTGGGTATGCAAGCGCCCAATCAGAGCTTCCAGGAAAGGAGTTCTTTGTTAAGGATGGAATGCCAAACGTTAAAATCGTAGTCGGAAGCAACGCTGCTGCTATGGATGTTGTGAGCGCAGCAGACATAGCTGTTGCACTCGGTACACTCCTCTACACCGAGAAGGAAGTCCAGGCAGAGGCAACCGCAGTCGTTGTCAAGGAAGACACAGCTTACGACCCAGATGACATTCCAGTGTTTAAAGACAAATATAATGAAGAGACTCACGAATATGAAGATTTAGCTAGTGACGCAAACTATGGATGGTGGAATGGAAGTGCCTGGGACTGTGACTTGGATGAGGTAGTGTACTCCTGGACTACAGATTCCAATGGACTATGGGACTATGGCGACGTTGAGACACCAACTTTGACATGGACCGAAGTCAATGCATCAGTAGGTGGGGATTCAGACCTCAACCCACTGGACTTCACAGTATATGATGCAATAATGTGGAAGTTTGGCACACCACTAACAGAAGAAGAAACGATAGATGGAAAAGACGTAACATTCACAGTAGATGAAGAGGCAGTGGGGTACACAGTTAAAATTGACGAGATTAGATTTGACAAAGATGAATGGGACGAACACTTGGAGGACTATGCGGACCTTTCAAGTAAAGAATTACTCCCACCAAAAGACATTGATCTTGTTATCCCAGCATGGGCAGTTACTTATACTGTTGATTTCAAGGTTGGCTACTGGACTTGGCCAAGGCACAAATATTCAGGAATGCCCTACACGCTTTATGGCGTTGATGACATGGGACTTGATGAAGTATGGGTGGATGCAGCATACCCAGGAGACACCATTGAGCTCTTTGGCAAGGAGCTCAAGCTGGTAGATGTTAACGCCAGTGGAACAGTCCTAGGACCTGACTACGTAGTTGTCGTTGGTGAAGCCTACGCGCCAGAATACATGAAGCAAGGAGAAACGTACACCTTTGGAGACTACAAGGTCACAGTCCTCGACATTGACGTTTACGACGACAAGGCATTACTCCAAGTTGAAGGTCCAGAAGGCTCAGAGCTTGTAATTGTTGATGCTGACGAGAACCCCACAGAGATCCTCTTCAATGGAGGAATAATGGTAACACTTTACGACACCTTTGTCGGTATTGAAGGCAACCTCATTGCACAGGTAGAAGTTTCAACAAACCTTGAGGGTTATGAAGAGACAGTCGAAGACTTCTTCGACGGATGGGACTTAGAATTCGTGCTGACTCCAGAAGGAGACGGTATAGACAAAATCATACTTACAAACAACAAAGATCTTAAGGGTTCAGAAATCAACCTCTTCAACCAGTTCAAGGTTTACTATGACTATACTCCATACGGTCCAGATGAGAAAGACAGCACTACATACTACGGAGCAGAGGCCTGGGTAAGAATCGACCCAATCGAACCAGAATGGGAATTCACAGAATATGAAATCGGCGACGAGATTGATGATGGCATCATTGACAGCGTCAAGACAGAGCCAGTCAAGACCGTCGAGATCAACAAGATCACAGAACCAATCACAGTCCTTGACACCGAAGTTGACGTCAACGCAGTTGACAGCAACCTCATCCTCGTCGGTGGACCAGTTGCAAACGCAATCACCAAGTACCTCGTTGACCAAGGACTAAGCACAGTTGACTGGGAGAACAGCGACGGTGACATCGAGTACATCGAAGATGCATTCGGAACATTCGACGTCCTTATCGTTGCCGGTAAGGACAGGTACGCCACAAGAGACGCAGCCAAGGAGCTCATGGAGTACTTGGCTGGCCTCTGAAGCCTTTTCCTTCTTTTTTAATTAACTTTTCTTGGGGGTTTTGAAATTGGATAAAAAGACACTGGCAGTTGTGTTATCCATTGTTTTCATTGCGGCTTCTGTCGGAGTTGTCTTCTATGGGTATTTGAATTGGGAAAAAGCAATCACTCCAAAAGGAGACCCTCTGGATAAGGTTTTGGTTAAAATCCCCTATGGTGGAAGGCAGTACGGAGTTCTTCTCGAAAGTTACATAAGTGGTGACCCCCTTTTGGATTTGAACATTACTTTGAGAAGCAATGTTTATGATGATCTCACTATACTTGTTGGAGATCCAATCTTTAGAAACTGTGACGTTTCCCAATACGGGCAGATGTGTGTTTTGAGGAGCAAAACTGCCTCCGAGCTTTCGGTAACTGTATCACCAATATTCACGGCTGCGAGATATTGGTACTACATCCACAATGGCTATAATGAAACAGAGGCCCTTGCAAGGGCTCAGGCGGATAAGGATAAAATTCACACCACAACTCTGGCATTTGCCCAAAAGGTCAAGCTCGGGCTTGGATTAATGGGGAACAAAAAACACCTCGTGATAATACTAAAAGGCCCTGTAGAGGGCGCAAAGACAAACAGGATCTATGTCCCGAGGGAGGGAGTGCTGGTAATTGAGGCTACAAGTGAACAAAGCCTCTTTGTTGAAGTCTTGGCACTGAAAACAATAATCGCATCACAGGCGACGGGAGAGAGCAGTTAAATTTCTATAGCTCTTTTGTACATTTCTCTCTTCTCTGCTTCTATAACCTCCAAAAACTCCTCCTTGCTTTTGAACGGTCTTTTTGCGAGGATCTTTGCAACTTTTTTCTTTCCAATTCCAGGCAGATAGCTTAAAACCTTTGAGCTCTCCCTGTTCACGTTTACAGGCACAGGGATTCCAGTTATGCTCCTAAAGCCGTGATCAACAATTAAAACATCGTAAAACCTGTTCAGCTCAATTTTCTTTGGGATTCCGACTATTAGGGGGTAGCTCCCTATCTGCCTGCCGTATGTTAGGCCGTTATCAAACACCTCCGCCCTAACATCCCTCAAAATCGTCCCCACCGGCACGAGCCTTTTAAGCATAGGATAGTCTATTTCGTGCCTTATCTTGTACTTGTAGTGCTTTATGAGGGCTTTGTGCTTCTCGGTCTTTACCTTATCCCTCATATGCCACAAAGGCGTCCCTGGAAAGACAACGACCTGCCTTATGTTTATCCTCCTCACCAACAGCCCATCGTCGAGGATTTTCTTTAAGAACTCATAGGTAAGCTCGTAAGTCTTCTTGGTTTCTCCAGGAAGGCCGAAGAGTATGTTTATTCCTGGTAAAAGCCAGGGCATTCCGTTGTAACCTCTTTTGGCACCGACTTCATTCAAAATCCTAACCGCTTCGTAGGTTTCCTCCGCTGTGGAGTTCAGGTTATTGAGCCTTGCAACCTTTGGGTCGGCCGTTTCAAGCCCAAAGGCAACGACGTTTCCAGGTGTGCCGTATTTTATAAGCGTCTTCGCAATTTTAATGCTTTCCTCAGGATAATTTGCTATAACCGCTGGATTGGCATTGTCTACATGCAAAGTCTTCACATCTGGGGCAACTACTCTAATTCCCTTAAAAAGCATCTCAAGGGCTTCTGGGTTTGGAATCGGAACCCTGCCGTTCGGCTTAGCCATGTATGAAAAGATACAGCTCTGCCTTCCTACCCTAAAGTGCCTTACTCCTAGGTTATAGAGCACTTCAACTTCCTTAACGATGTCTTCAATAGGTCGGTCTTCTATTGATTTGTATCTCACGGGTTCAGTGCAGAAGGAACACCCTCCTATGCCCGCAGCTTTGGGACATCCTCTCTGGGTTTCGATTTCCACTATAACAAAATCCGGGTAATCGGGAAATTGCTTCACAACTTCGGCACCTAAGAGTGCGTAGTCCCTTAATTCCAAATAGTCCCTAAAGCGAAATGGATTTGCGTCCTTAGGGTTTGTGAAGAAGTCATAAAGAAAAGCCTCCAGGTCGCTGTAAACGATGTGGTCAAAAATTGCATGGGCAAGGGTTAGTTCCCTTGAGCTTATCTTTGTCCCACCTTCATGGGCTGAGCCCATAAAAGCCGGCCCGCCGAGGATTTTAATGCCCTTGAAGGGTTTTATAAACTTTGCAACCTCTTCCACTTGAGAAGGAACCGCAGAAAGGTATTTCCCTGGAGTATGCAGCCCACCGATGTATATGATCACATCAGCTTTCTCAAGAATTTCTTTTGTTTTATACACGTTGGGAGTTTTGTTTTTGGTTTTTATTCCTTGCTCGCCTTCAAAAGTAAAGCGGAGGTCATCTATCGTGAGGTAAAAAATTCTCGCATCTTTTCTGGCTTTTTTTATTGCACCGTAGGCGTATCTTGGGTAGATCCCCAAATATGGAGGCACTCCAAGTCCCGCTGGTTCGTCGGTGTAGCCATCAACTATCGCAACTATCATGTGTGGGGATTTTGGTTAGAGGTTTAAAAATCCAACGAAAGTATTTAAGTCAGTTTAACATAGTTCATACTGCGGTGTCCTTAATGGAGTCGAAGTATTCCAACCGGGTCATCGAAAAGCTGAACCAAATTGCAGAGACGTTGCCAAACTTGACTCCAAAAGAGGTAATCTCCTATTGGATAAGTGCAGAACTAGAAGAGGCTGAGATGCTCTATAGGCTTTCGGAAAGCTTCAGGGATATTGCACAAAACAATGAAATTGCCAATGTGTTTTTGGAACTTGCTAGGGAGAGTGCAGAACATGCTGAAGCCCTCCTTGATGCATATAAAAAAGCTTTTCATAATGAGGAGATTTTACATGTCAGCTTGCCCTCACTTGAAGTTGTTCTTCAAGAAGAACTACTCAGCAGATTTCTAAAAGATGGGAACTACATGGAGCTTTTAAAGGCATTGAGGGAAGTTGAGATGATTGCACACAAAACATACCTGTATCTTTCCGAGTACGTTGAGGATGAGAAGCTTAGGGATATTTTCAAATGGCTAGCCGAAGAGGAGCTTAGACATTACGAAATGCTCAATAATCTTTATCAGACCCAGGTTCCCTCAAAGTAGTCCATTTTGTCTTAGGTATTCTTCGATATCTTTTATCTCCTCTATGGACAGCTGAAATACTCTTTTTTGAGAGTGGGGAATGTGTTCAATGATGGGCTTAAGTTTCTTGAACTCATCTTTTGTGAGGCCTAGCATATGGTAAGAGTCTTTTAGTGCCTTGCTTGCCAGCTTTCTCCTGTGCTGGAAGAGGGCCTTCACGAGGTTCTCGTTTAGATTGACTTGTTCATCTTTGGGTTTGGGCGTCATTACTATTACTGCGGAATCAACTTTCGGTTTTGGGTAGAATGCTCCTCTGCCAATTTTTTCAACAAGCTCAGCCTCAGCCTTAGCCTGCACCATTACAGAGAGGCGGGAGTAGTTCTTATCTCCTGGCTTTGCCACCATTCGTTGGGCAAATTCAAGCTGATAAATAAGCACGGCTTTCTTGAAGTCATACTTCAGAAGTTTAAAGGTTATGGGAGAAGATATCTGGTAGGGAAGGTTGGAAACTATCTTATCAAATTCGGGAAAGTCTATTTTGAGGGCATCTCCGTGTATGAGCTCCACATTATCCCATCTGTACTCTCCCCTCAGGATTTCGATTATCCGTGAATCCTTTTCTATGGCGTAAACCTTCTTTGCCCTCTTTGCCAGCTCGTCTGTTAGCCCCCCTAAACCGGGTCCTATTTCAAGAACGGTCTCGCTTTCCTTTATTTCTGCCCTTTCCACTTCTCTCTGAATAACATCTTCCACTATGAGAAAATTTTGGCCAAGATCGGAATTCGGCTTTAGGTGGTATTTAGAAATTAAAGAAAAGACCTTGGAGTACATATCTACTCCCTGAATATTCTCCTTGAGCCTACAAAAAGCCTGTAGCGGTCTTTGTTCTCAAGCTCGTCCAGGATTCTTCTCGCTATCATTTTCACGGGATCTGGAAGTCCCTTTACCCTATGCTTTAAATCCTCAAAGCTCTTGAATGGTTCTCTTTCCCTCTCTTCCAAGATGTCCCACATGTGCTTTTTCCCTATTCCGGGAAGCAGTTCTAAGCTGTGAAGTCTGTTCGTAATTGGCGGAGCAAGGTTGAAAAACTTCACAAAACGCTCTTCATTGTTCTTTACGATTTCCTCAAGGACGTACGGAAGTTCAGCCTTCGCAGTTGGAGTCAGGTCATCGTAATTAAGCTTTCTGGTTATCATTAATACCTTGTCCCTCTGTCCCTTTCCAACAAAGACCCTTTCATAGAGCATAAGGTCTGTCTTGGGGATTACTTCGAGCAGGGTAAAAGCCTTCTCCCCAATAACCTGTGCTATAGGCTTGTTTTCCCTAAGGTTTCGATGCTCAAGATCGAGATAACCGGTGGGAAGATAATCTAACACATATGCGTATTCTTCATACTCCACATGACGCTTTTTTTTATCGGTGCTTTGGGCATAGGAATGTCTTCTACGATAATAATCCATGGTCTCTCCCCCCAAGAATATACAGCTTAGGGCTTTTAATACTTTTCGAGAAATTTTGAAAAAGAAGAAGAGAGTGCTACTCCCTATATTCTTCAAGTATTTCGAGTATCTTTTCTGCTTCCTCTTTGGTGGGCATGTGTTCTTCCTTGGCAAAGATGACTCTTATGTCAAAGTAGTCTTCGGGCATTATGTCAACAATTTTTGTCGCTATTCTCCCATCAAGCCATTCAAAGAGACCTGTTAGCCTTTCTCTAAGCTCTTTTGCCTTTTCTGCTGGTAGTTTTGAGAACCTCTCGGCATGCTCAATGCTGACCCTTGCCTCATAGAATATTGGCTCTTCTGGGTTTTCTTCAGCCCCTTCCTCTTTTCTCTTGAGTAGTAATTCCCTTGCCTCTGGAATTGAGATGTATTCCTCCTTAAGCTTCTTGCGCCCTATCATAGCTCTCACTTCTGGGGTCTTAAATGGACTGGGTGAATAAAGAATGTCTTAACTTTACCGCCATCGGTGAGCTGGACTATGTATGCATCTCCCCTTTTTCCAACTACTGTACCGGTTCTTCCATGGAACCTTGGATCGGGCATTCCTTTGTGGTAGCTTGGCTCAATCACTATGTGGACTTTCTGTCCGACTTCAAACTCTTGGAGGAACCTTGTTAATGGAGGAAGACCTCTCCTCCTTGGTGATTTGCTAAGCTTACCTCTGGTTTTCCTTCTAACAGTATGGGCTTTTTGAACCATATCAATCACCTCTTAGAGCTTATTTAGGAGTTTCAACAACTTATACGTTTAGGAACAAGCTTTTATCAACTATGGGTCTTTCCCAATACCATAAGCTCATGTGCTCAACCATTTATAAAGTTTTCACTGCTCATCTAGGATGTTCAGCACATCAAGTTTTTCGCACCAAGCCTTCTTTCCTAATATCTCGCTCACCGAAGGGGTTGTCCTCCCATTGTCTCCCGAAATTAGTTCTTTTATGTAGAGCCCTCCGTCGGTTATCAGGCGGAGTTTAAAATGCCTTTCATCTAAAAGCTCACCTTCAGCCTCATGGACTTTTCTCACTCTCACTAAATCAGCCCTTCTCCCTAAAACCCTTCTAGGGGTTCTTTGATGAATGGTTGCTCCTTCGAGTGCCTTAACGACCTTTTCAACCTCTTCCCTGCTGATGCCCTCCTCAACATAAACAAGGGCCTCGTATTCTTTTTTGTGGTTTGACGTGAGAACCTTTTCGGCTTCTTCCTTGGTTATAAACCTAAGCCCTAAGACCTCAACTTTCCCGCTCTTGTTGATTTCCTCTGCAATTTTCTCTAAGTCAATATGCCTTTTTATTGGTCTCTTAACCTCAACAACAAAAGGTCGCCCATTCCCAAGCATTCTCACATCTACATCCTCTCTTCCAGCTCCGTGGAATATGCATTTTCCTTTTGTCGCTTTTGAAAAAGGTTTGCAGATTATTGACGCAACACTTTCTTTGAATCCCCTTAATGGCGTTTGAGGGATCCCCCTAACTAGCTTCCTGTAGCGACCGTAGATGTAGAGAGGCTTTATCTGGAGTTCCACCCTCTCGTTGTATGGCTCCACTATAAAAACAACATCTGGGTTGCTCTTGTTTACAGGCTTTTGAAGTATGAGTTCAAGGACCTTTCCAATTTCTCTGTTCAATTCTCTGTTTATTGGTTCAGCATACTTCAACCCAAACTTTTCAATTATCTCCCGTTCTTTCTCTACAATTTCCTTGGGAACCCTTGAGCCAACGAGAAAGCTCTCAAACTCAAGTCCAAGCCTTGAAACCTTATCATAGCAAAGCCTTGCAAGATACTCGGTCTTTTTGAAGATATTTCCGCAAAGCTCACACTCTTGGGGCTCCTGAAAGCTCTCTTCGCCTCTAGCTTCTCTTTCCATATTAATGACTAACCTTATTGATTTCCCTCGGATGTGATTGTCTCCCTTCCCAAGCAGGGCAAAGGCCCTTCCCAAGCAGTGATCACAGAGTTTGTGCTCTTTGAGTATCTCTTCGGCCTTTTCTATTATCATCACTAGCACCCTTAAGCTTTTTAATGCCCTTTCAAACTTTCCCCTATGATGACGAGAAGACAGAAGATAATAAAGCTTTTGGAGGAGAGGGACTACAGTGTAAGTGAACTTGCAATGCTCCTCGAGATGAGAGGCAAAGGGAGCAAAAAGGTAATCCTTGAAGACCTTAAAGCTATTGCAAATATCGTAA
Source organism: Thermococcus alcaliphilus (assembly GCF_024054535.1). Classification (NCBI taxonomy): domain Archaea; kingdom Methanobacteriati; phylum Methanobacteriota; class Thermococci; order Thermococcales; family Thermococcaceae; genus Thermococcus; species Thermococcus alcaliphilus. Next base: position 165,023 of record NZ_JAMXLV010000023.1, read on the forward strand.
AGCGTGAAGGAAAGGCTCTCCTCATTCAGCCAGCCCAGTGCAGGAAGTGTGGCTTCATATTTAAACCGGAGATAAAAATACCGGGTAGATGTCCAAAGTGCAGGTCGGAATGGATCGAAGAGCCGAGGTTTAAAATCGAGACTCGATAGGGGCTATCCCTAGAGTAGGAAAAAGAGACAATGTTTATATTCCTCTCACCTCTATCTAGCTTAAGATTCAAAGGGGGTTTCGCTATGAGGAAAGTCGAGCTTTTCATGAAGGAAAAAGGCATTGAAATTGGCGATTATGTTGAGGTTGTGGAAAAGGAAAACGGCACAAGAGTCACTCACAGGGGCATTGTAATGCCCCCATATGAGCTTTCAAAGGGAGAAACCCTTACAATAAAGCTGGACAACGGGTACAACATCGGGATTTTAATCGACCAGATAGCAGAAGTAAAGATCCTCGAAAAAGCCAAGCCAAGAAAAGAGATTTCATTTAAAGAAGTTTTACCTAAAAAACCTGGGCTTCCAAACGTTACCATAATAGGAACCGGAGGAACCATAGCGAGCAAAATAGATTACAAAACTGGTGCGGTTCATGCGGCATTTACAGCTGAGGAGCTCGCAAAAGCCGTTCCGGAAATTTTTGAAATAGCAAACATAACCCCAAAGCTTCTCTTTAACATAATGAGCGAAGATATGAGGCCTGAATACTGGAAAAAGATGGCTCATGAGGTTGCAAAGGCACTCAACAGTGGGGAGGATGGAGTTATAATAGGACATGGAACAGACACGATGGGGTATTCTGCTGCTGCATTAAGCTTCATGCTGAGGGATTTAGGAAAGCCTGTAATCTTCGTTGGCTCCCAGAGGAGTAGCGATAGACCTTCAAGCGATGCTGCGATGAATTTAATATGCTCCACCAGGATGGCAGTTGAGGACTTTGGTGAGGTTGCCGTTGTGATGCACGGAGAAACCAGCGACACCTACTGTTTGGCACACAGAGGGACAAAGGTTAGAAAAATGCACACCTCAAGGAGAGACGCCTTCAGGAGTATAAACGACGTTCCCATAGCAAAGATATGGTCCGATGGAAGAGTCGAGTACCTAAGGGACGATTACAGAAAAAGAAGGGAGAGCGAAGTATGGGTTGATGACAAGCTTGAAGAAAAAGTTGCCCTAATAAAGGTTTATCCAGGCATGAGCGGAGAGCTCATAGACTTTTTAGTGGATAAAGGCTACAAGGGAATTGTAATAGAGGGCACAGGTCTCGGCCACACACCAAACGAGATAATTCCAACTATAGAAAGGGCAGTTGAGGAAGGTGTTGCAGTTTGCATGACGAGCCAGTGCCTTTACGGTAGAGTCAACCTCAACGTCTATTCCACTGGGAGAAAGCTCCTTAAAGCCGGTGTTATTCCATGTGAAGACATGCTTCCAGAGACGGCTTACGTGAAGCTCATATGGGTTCTTGGTCATACGCAGAACCTTGAGGAAGTTAGAAAGATGATGCTTACAAACTATGCTGGAGAGATTACCCCCTACACAAGATTTGACACTTATCTGAGGTGATAAATATGGAGTTTGATTATAAGGCACTTGGTCTCAAAGTTGGTCTTGAAATTCACAGACAGCTCGATACGAAAAAGCTGTTCTCTCCTGTACCGAGTGAACTTCATGAGGAAGTAGATTTTACAGTTGAGAGAAGACTAAGGCCTACAATGAGCGAGCTTGGAGAGATTGACCAGGCTGCACTTGAAGAGTTCAAAAAGGGTAGGGTTTTTGTCTATGAGGGGAACTACAGGTACAGTGACCTGGTTTATCTGGACGAAGAGCCGCCCCATCTACCGGATGAAGAGGCATTAAGGGTTGCCCTCCAGATTACCTATCTCCTAAATGCCATCCCGGTTGATGAAGTTCATTTTATGAGGAAGATCGTCATAGACGGCTCCAACGTCTCAGGCTTCCAGAGAACTGCCATAGTTGGCATGAACGGTAAGGTGGATACTCCATGGGGGAGCGTTGGGATTCCGACGATCTGTCTTGAAGAAGATGCGTGTAGGATTATAGAGCAGGGAGACAAGAAAGCAGTTTACAGGCTTGACCGTTTGGGGATTCCTTTAATTGAAATAGCAACTACTCCAGACATTCACCATCCGGAACAGGCAAAGGTCGTGGCAAAGTTCATAGGCGATGCTTTGAGGGCAACGCGCAAAGTAAAACGTGGTCTCGGGACAATAAGGCAAGATTTAAACGTTTCCATCAAAGGCGGGGCTAGGATTGAGATTAAGGGTGTTCAAGAGCTGGATATGATACCTTTGATAATTAAGCGCGAAGTTGAGAGACAGCTCAATCTCATAAAGATCAAAGAGGAGCTTGAGAAGAGGGGAGCAAAAGAGGAAGAGCTGAAAGAGGAGTTTTATGACGTGAGCGACATCTTTGCTAACACAGGCTCAAAGATAATTGCCAATGTCTTGAAAAAGGGAGGAAAAGTTTTGGCTATTAGGCTTCCAAAGTTTAGAGGTCTTATAGGCTTCGAAATTCAGCCCGGAAGAAGGCTTGGAACGGAAATGGCTGACAGGGCTAAGAAGTACGTAAAAGGTATATTCCACATTGATGAGCTGCCAAACTATGGCATAAGCCAAGAGGAAGTCGACAAGGTCGTTGAGAGACTCGACCTTGGGGAACTTGATGCCTTTGTGTTAGTTGCGGCTGAGGAAGAGATTGCCAAGAAAGCCCTTAAAGAGGTTCTTCAGAGGGCACGAGAGGCCATTAGAGGCGTCCCCGAGGAAACGAGAAGGGCTTTGCCGGATGGAAATACCCAATACATGCGCCCGCTTCCGGGAAAAGCAAGAATGTATCCAGAAACAGATATTCCGCCGATATTTATCAGTGAAGAGCTTAAGAAAGAGATCTTAGAGAACCTTCCAGAGTATCCACAGGCGAGAGTGGAGCGCTACGTTAAGGAGTACGGCATAGATAAAAGCTTAGCACAGACGTTAGTTGATGATGAGAGAGATGAGCTCTTTGAAGAGCTTATAGGGATGGGTGTTAAACCCTCCTTGGCGGCTTCAGTCCTTGTAGTGGTTCTCAAAGGTCTTAAGAAGGAAGTGCCAATTGAGAACATTACGGAGAAGCACATAAAAGATGCGTTCAAACTTTTCCTCGACAACAGGATAGCAAAGGAGGCATTTGAAGAAATATTCAAGGAGCTTGCACTCCATCCAGAGAAGACCGCTTTGCAGGTTGCAGAGGAGAAAGGACTCACATTGTTAAGTGAAGAAGAAGTTGAGAGAATAGTCGAGGAAATAGTTCAGGAGAACATAGACGTAGTGAAGGCCAAAGGCATGGGTGCAATGGGAATGCTCATGGGAAGGACAATGGCCAAGCTTAGAGGAAAGGCCGATGGAAAGCTGGTTAGCCAGCTCGTGAGGAAAAAGATTCAAGAGTTTAGCTCTTAATTCTCCTTTTTCAATAACTTTTTAAGATTTGAAGTTGTATCCTAAGCGGGAAGAGAGATGACCTTTGTTCCGGGCCCAATTATAATTCCACGAAAGCCTAAAGGGAAACCAGAGAACAAAAAGAAAGTGGAGAAAAAGACTATCCCTCAAAAAAAGGAAAAGAAGTTAGTCTACGTTCTCATTAAATTAAAGCCCGAGCAAATGATAAGCGAAAAAGCTAAGGAGCTAGAGGAGCTTTTTAAGGGGAAGACCTTTAACAGGGTAGTGAACCCGGATGAATATACCCTCTTAATGAACGCCCAAAACCTCTTCTCAAGATCAAGCAGGCTCTATGTGGTTGAACTGACTGATGAGATGAATCGCTGGTTTTATCTCGTGCCGAGTGAGGAGAGAATTAAGTTCAAAAATAAAAACAAGTACATGGTGTTCCTTATCAAAAAGGACTCTGCCCTTGAGGAGATATTTAAGAAAATCGCTGAGGGCAAGTTAGCTAAGAGGAGCACGTTTGAACTTGTAGTGACGGCAATAGAAGTGGCCCTAGGTATTTTAACATTTGTGGCTGGCTATTTGGCACTTGAAAATGTTATTGACCTTTCTCAGCTCAGCAACATTGTAACTTTTGTATTGTTTTTCATCTTTGCACTGCAGAGCATTAAAAAAGGATACAAAAGGAGAGGTTGGGAGGATTGAGAATCCCGCTACATTATCTCCCAAGCTCAACCTCGAAAAAGCCCAAGAGATGTACCTACTCTGTAATATCAGGCTCTCTTGCAGAAACTTCAAAAGCACTTGAAGAGCGATTTTCGTCTCTGGGAATACGACCAATTAGGCTCATAGACCCGGAATGTTATACCCTAGAAAGCCTCGCAGAGTCTTTATATGGGAGTGAATATATTGGAATAGTAGAGGTGAGGGGAGAGCTAAACAGGATGTTCTACCTTTTTCCTGAGAGGGTGGAGTTTGAAGAGGCGCTTGAGTTTGATGTTTTTACTCCCGAGGGATTAAAATATCTCCTTAAGCTCATATGCAAGGGCAAAATAGACCCAAAGAAGCGCAGGAGATTCTCCATGATGACCTTTTTGGTCTCTATGGTGGGAGGTGTTGTTACATCTGCGTTCTTCGAGCCTAAAAGTTATTGGGACTTCTTGCTCTCCTCAGTTCTGATTGCAATAGTGGTGTTTCTGATGGCATTCCTGATGGGGCAACCATTCCTGCTTTTGCAGTTTAGAGGAGTTAGATTAGTAGAGAAGAAAAAGAAGACTAAAATCACAAAGATAAGCTTCCCGCCATCAGCTTTAGAATTTTTAGAAAAGAAATAAAACCCTAGCGTCCAAGCTCTTTGTGCGCTTTTGCTAAGTGCTTTGCCGCTATGGCTGCCAACAAAGAGAGCTCTCCTGCTAATACTGCACCTGCAACAATCTCCGCAAACTTCTTTGCATTCGTTCCTGGTGGCTCTCCACCGCCTGCAACGCCCATGATGCTTAATGCTTCCCTCTGCGTAGGAACTCTCGTTCCTCCACCTACTGTTCCGATTTCGAGGCTCGGCATTGTTATGCTTATGTATAAATCTCCCTCAGGAGTGACTTCTGCAAGGGTTATTCCATGGGAGCCTTCGGTTATTTGGGCTTCATCCTGGCCAGTTGCTAAGAATATTGCCCCCACAATGTTTCCAAAATGGGCGTTGAATCCATAACTTCCAGCCTGGGCTGAGCCTACGAGATTTTTCCTATAGTTTACTTCCGCTATGAGTTCCGGCGTTGTCTTGAGCTTTTTCTCCACGATCTCCCTTGGAATGATCGCCTCGGCTATCACTGTTTTTCCCCTTCCGTTGATGAAGTTCATTGCGTTGGGCTTCTTATCAACGCAGAGGTTTCCAGAAAGGGCTAGGTACTTAACATCCGGGAAGTGCTCTTCGATAACCTTCATTATCTCTTCACTTGCTATCGTGACCATGTTCATCCCCATAGCATCGCCTGTCTCGAACTCAAACCTCAAATAGAGATTGTTGCCCACAATGTATGGCCTAACTCCCCTAAGCTTTCCATGCCTAGTTACTTTTGAAACCGCTTTCTCTTGGAGATATTCGAGGTTTTCTTCGACCCATTGGGCAACTTCTCTAGCCCTTCTTGCATCGGGGCATTTTAAAAGAGGCGCCCTTGTCATTTTGTCGTCGATTATGGTTGTTTTCACGCCACCTGCAGCAGTTAAAGCTGAGCACCCTCTATTAACGCTTGCAACTAGGGCCCCTTCGGTTGTCGCCAAGGGAATATAGAACTCTCCTTTGGCATATTCACCATTTATCTTTAAGGGCCCGGCCACTCCCATTGGTATCTGGACAACTCCAATCATGTTTTCTATGTTCTTTCCAATAACTTCCTCAGGGTCGATAGAGTAATGCCCGATGTTTTTGAGGGATATTCCCAATTTTTTCTCAAGGGCTTTTCTTCTTATCTCAGTTGCAAGCCTTTTGCTTCCGGTATATTTTTCCACTTGGTGAAGCTTAATTTCTCCACTGGCTACCTTTTCGATAAGTTCTTCCAAGTTCATCTTCCTACCCCCAAAAGAGATTTCAGATCTTTTTAACCTTCCTAAATATCCATTCCTCTAATATCTCTCCGGCCTCATAAAACGCTATAGCCGCATCGCTTCTTGGTTTATATGCAAGTACTGGGATTCCCACGTTTATGGATTCCGGAACATACTCATCAAATGGTATTACCCCAACAACCGGCAGGCCAACGTTTTCAGTGATCTCGTCTATTATGTGGTCTATAACATCTTCCGATTCCCTGACCTTGTTTAGCACTACCCCAATCTTTAACCCATATTCCTCGCCTATTGCCTTAAGCTTGTTAATTTCATTCTCCACCATTGTTTCAAAGGAATAAATCGGTGATCTTTCAACTTCAACAGCTATTATTTGATAGTCAGCAACTTCAAAAGTTGGAAGGGTATCAAAGGGAATTCCAGTGGGAGAATCAACAAAAACCACCGGAAACTTATACCTCATCTGCTCGACGATATCCCTTAATCTTTTGGGTGATATACCTATTACATCCTGCAGCCTAGTACTACCGGGCATCACGTTAACTCCAGTCTTTGCATGTTTGTAGATTGCCCACTCCGGATCAACTTCGGGATTTTTGAGAAGGGAATGGACAGTATAGTTGACATTCTCCAAAGCAAAATGGAAGCCGAGATTGGGCAAGAAGAGATCACCATCTATAGCTAAAGTCCTATACTCCTTTTGAGCAAAATACACGCTTAGATTTGCAGTGGTTGTGGTTTTACCAGCTCCCCCTCTCCCGGTAACGATTATAACCGGCATTACTCACACTTCCTTGATAGGCGAGTCTTTAAAGCAGTGACAAAGTCGCTAAATTATTGCAGTGATAGACACACTACTTCTATTACAAAATGAAATATAAGATTTTCGTATAAAAGGGGAAGAAATGAAAGAATCAACCAATAATTTCTCCGAATGCAAACTTCTGTTTCACGGAATTTATAACAATCTCTACCTCATCCCCCACTTTTGTATTGGGGACAAAAATCACAAAGCCCTTAATTCTTGCTATTCCATCTCCACCTTTTCCAAGGGCTTCTATCTTTACCTTGTATCTTTCTCCAACTTTAACTGGAGGCAGTCTTGGGCCTCCTCTGTCCATCCTTCTCTTTCCAAATTTCCTATCCTCCAATTCAGACACCACCAAGCAAGTATCTGCAATCTTAATTGTGATGATGCTGGTATTTAAAATTTTTGGTGGTTTCACAACTTTTTCAAACCTTTTGTTGCTTAATTTCGCTTTTTCCTTCTGAAAAACCGAGGCCAACGGCTGAGTATTTTATGGAGACAAAAAGCTTTATATCACAAAACAATGAAGATATTAATGTTAAAAAATCTGTGGAGATGGTAACCATGGGCGAAAAAATGACCGCTATCATGAAAACTAAGCCCGCTTACGGTGCTGAACTTGTTGAAGTTGATGTTCCACAGCCAAAAGAAGGGGAAGTCCTCATCAAGGTTCTTGCAACCAGCATCTGCGGAACCGATCTTCATATCTATGAGTGGAATGAATGGGCACAGAGCAGAATAAAGCCCCCCCAGATAATGGGCCACGAAGTCGCTGGAGAGGTTGTGGAAGTTGGAAAAGGAGTGGATGACATTCAAGTAGGTGACTACATCTCTGCAGAAACGCATATAGTTTGCGGAAAATGCTACCAATGTAAAACCGGCAACTACCATGTTTGTCAGAACACTAAAATATTTGGAGTGGACACCGATGGTGTCTTTGCGGAATATGCGATAGTCCCAGCCCAGAATGCATGGAAAAATCCAAAGGAGATTCCCCCAGAATACGCAACCCTCCAAGAGCCCTTGGGTAATGCCGTCGATACAGTTTTAGCTGGACCAATTTCAGGTAAAACTGTTCTCATAACCGGTGCTGGACCATTAGGTCTTCTAGGCATAACGGTAGCGAAGGCAAGTGGAGCTTCTCTGGTAATAGTGAGCGAGCCGAGTGACTTCAGAAGAGAGCTGGCTAAAAAAGTGGGTGCTGATGTGGTTATAAACCCCATGGAAGAGGATGTTGTTAAGGAAGTGAAAGACCTAACAGATGGCAATGGAGTTGACGTTTTTCTTGAATTCAGCGGTGCTCCAAAAGCCCTTGAACAGGGACTGCAGGCAGTTACCCCGGCAGGAAGGGTTAGTCTTCTAGGTCTCTTCCCGAGGGAAGTCACATTCGACATTAACAACCTCGTTATCTTCAAAGCACTGGAAGTTCATGGAATTACCGGAAGGCACCTATGGCAAACTTGGTACACTGTCTCCAACCTCCTTAGAAGCGGAAAGCTCAATTTAGACCCGATAATCACGCACAAGTACAAGGGATTCGATAAGTTTGAGGAAGCTTTTGAGCTCATGCGGGCTGGAAAAACAGGTAAGGTTGTGTTCTTCCCCCACAAGCACTGACTTTTCTAACCCTTTTATCTTTACCACCGCAATTTTTAAGTAAGTCTTGTGAGACTTCTTTCGGGGGGTTGATAATGGAATTAAGCTATCAAGAAAGATTAACTCTCATCAAGCTCAGGGATTTAAAAAAGGCGAAATTTGAAGACCTAGTTAAAGAGACCGGACTTGACCAGGTAGCGGTAATGAGAGCCGTTCTCTGGCTCCAGAGCAAGGGGCTTGCAAAGCTCCATGAAAGACAGAAGAGAATCGTAAGGATAACAGAACTGGGAAGAAAATATGCAAAAATTGGACTTCCAGAAAGGAGAGCCTTGAAACTGCTTGTTGAGAGGGGCAAAGTTTCTCTTGATGAGTTAAGGGGAGTACTGAGTGAGGATGAGCTTAGGCCTATAGTTGGAATCTTAAGGAGAGAAGGATGGGCGAATGTCAGAAAGGAGGATGGAAACCTCGTTCTTGAGGTCACTGAAAAGGGGAGAGCAGCGATTTCTGAGGAGAGACCAATCGACAAAGCATTGAAAATCCTTGCAGAAATAGGGGAAGTTGAGGCAAAAGAGCTTGAAAAGCTCATCCCTATTAAGGAGCTGAAGAGCAGAAAAATTGGGGAAGAAGACACTAAGGCGGAGAGAGAGGTAGAGATCACAGAGGAAGGGATGAAACTCGCTGAGAGTGGTCTTGAGCTCAAGAAAGAGGTCTCAGTTTTAACTCCAGAGCTCATAAAGAGTGGGGAATGGAGAAAGGTTGAGTTCAAACGCTTTAACATTCAAGCCCCTGTGAGGAGAGTCTATCCTGGCAAAAAGCAACCTTATAGGGTTTTCCTCGATAAGATAAGAAGAAAACTTATAGAGATGGGCTTTATTGAGATGACTGCAGAAAGCCTAATAGAGACTCAATTCTGGAACTTTGATGCTTTGTTCCAGCCACAGAATCATCCAGCGAGGGATTGGACGGATACTTATCAGCTGAAGTATCCAAAATATGGCTCTCTCCCGGATGAGGAGCTCGTGGAAAAGGTTAGGGCATCTCATGAACACGGATGGACAACGGGCTCAAGAGGATGGGGATACAAGTGGGATCCAAGAATGGCCATGCTTTTAATGCCCAGAGCCCATGCAACCGCCCTGAGTGCAAGACAGCTTGGCAAAGGTGTCCAAATACCGGGTAAGTACTTCGCTATTCAAAGAGTTTTTAGGCCAGACGTTTTGGACAGAACACACCTAATAGAGTTCAACCAAGTTGATGGATTCGTTGTGGATGAGAGCTTAACATTCAAACACCTCCTCGGAATCTTGAAGAGGTTTGCGGTTGAAATCGCTGGAGCAAAGAAGGTTAAGTTCCTTCCAGATTATTACCCCTTCACAGAGCCGAGCGTTCAAATGAGTGCCTATCACGAAGAGCTTGGATGGGTAGAATTTGGGGGAGCGGGAATATTCAGAGAAGAGATGACAAAACCGCTTGGAATAGACGTGCCAGTAATTGCATGGGGAATCGGTATCGACAGATTGGCCATGTTTAAGCTGGGAATAGACGACATAAGATACCTCTTCAGCTATGACTTAAAGTGGTTGAGAGAGGCTAAACTGGTGTGGTGATGAAAGATGCCGAAGTTCGATGTTGCCAAGCATGACTTGGAGAGATTAATTGGGAAAGAATTCACGGTCGAAGAGTGGGAAGACTTATTCCTCTATGCAAAATGCGAGCTTGACGATATGTGGGAGCACGAAGGTAAGATATACTTCAAGGCAGATGCCAAAGATACGAACAGGCCTGATTTGTGGAGTGCCGAGGGAATAGCGAGACAGGTAAAATGGGCCCTTGGAATGGCAAAAGGATTGCCGAACTATGAGATCGAAAAAAGCGACGTTGTCGTTTACGTGGATGAAAAATTGAAAGATATAAGACCCTATGGAGTTTATGCCATAGTTGAGAACCTTGAACTTGATGAAGAAGCCTTGAGACAGATAATCCAGCTTCAGGAGAAAGTGGCGCTCACCTTTGGAAGGAGAAGAAGGGAAGTTGCCATAGGAACGTTCGACTTCGGTAAGCTCAAGCCTCCTTTCTACTACAAAGCTGTTGAGCCAGATAAAATAAGATTTATTCCATTAAACAGCGACCGAGAAATGAGTGCTGATGAGATACTTGAGGAGCACGAAAAGGGGAAGGAATACGGCCACTTGATTAAAGGAAAGTCCTATTATCCATTGCTTGTTGACAGGGAAGGAAACGTTCTCTCAATGCCCCCGGTTATAAACTCCGAAACTCATGGGAAGGTCACTGAAGAGACCAAGAGCATCTTCATAGACATCACGGGATGGGATCTTAACAAGATCATGCTTGCTTTGAATGTAATTGTAACTGCCTTAGCTGAACGTGGCGGAAAAATAAGGAGCGTCAAGGTAGTTTACAAGGATTTCGAGATAGAAACTCCCGATTTGACTCCCAAGGAGTTCGAAGTTGATCTTGGCTACATCAAAAGACTTGCGGGAGTTGAGCTCAGCGATGAGGAGATAAAGGACCTACTTGAGCGCATGATGTATGAGGTTGAAATCGTTGATGGAAAGGCAAAGCTGAAGTATCCAGCATTTAGAGACGACATAATGCATGCAAGAGACGTTTTGGAGGACGTCCTCATTGCATACGGATACAACAACATTGTTCCAGAAGAGCCAAAGCTTGCCGTTCAAGGAAAGGGAGACGATTTTATAGAGTTTGAAAACGCTGTGAGAGATCTTATGGTTGGCTTTGGCCTCCAAGAGGTTATGACATTCAACCTCACGAATAAGGAAGCCCAGTTTGACAAAATGAACATTTCAGAGGAGGAAATAGTGGAGATTGAGAATCCGATAAGCCAGAAATGGTCTGCGTTGAGAAAATGGCTCCTTCCAAGCCTGATGGAATTCCTAAGCCAGAATACCCATGAGGAATATCCTCAGAAGATCTTTGAGGTTGGTAAGGTGACCCTCATAGACGAAAGCAGAGAAACAAAGACTGTCAGCGAGAGCAAACTTGCCGTTGCCCTTGCTCATCCCAAAGTAACCTTCACAGAAGCAAAAGAAATCCTCGACAGCCTAATGCGTCACCTTGGTGCTGAATACGAGCTCAAAGAAATAGAACACGGCTCTTTTATTCCCGGTAGAGTGGGAGAGATAATAGTTGATGGGAAGAGCATTGGGATAATAGGAGAGATCCATCCACAGGTGCTTGAAAACTGGGGAATAGAGATGCCGATAGCGGCATTTGAGATTTTCCTAAGGCCTTTCTACAAGGGAAGTTTTCTCTGATTTTCTTCCCTTTCTCTTAAATAAAAAGGAGTTAAAAAGACCTCCCTTCTCGGAGAAATTTCTTTGCAAATGTAAACATGATATCAAAGTTGATTAAGCACTCCATAGTCTCTATATCGATCTCAGTCACCATTTTATCACCCCCAATTTTCTTTAAGGAGTAGGGGTTTTAGCTTTTATCCTATTTTCGTTGTCAAATTTCCAAAAACATTCCGGAACAAACTCGAATATATAGACATATTGACCTTGATATTTGTAAAGAGAATAAGACGGACAACCCTTTTATAGCCCCACTCAAATTTCCAATCATGAGGGTAGCTTTGAAAATTGCCTACGACGGGAGGAGGTTTTACGGCTTTCAAAGGCAGCCCAACTTAAGAACCGTTGAAGGCGAGATAATCAGGGTATTAACTAAGCTCGGAATAATTGAAAACCCCAAAGATGCCAACTTTAAGGGGGCTTCAAGGACTGACAGAGGGGTTTCTGCCTTTGGAAACGTTGTTGCGTTTAACACTTCCAAACCTGAACTAACGTCTCCGAGAATTTTGAATCATCACTTGAGAGATGTTTGGGTTTTAGGGAGGGCACAGGTTCCAGAAGATTTTCATCCAAGATTCTGGAGCAAAGGAAAGGTGTATAGGTACTACCTCCTCAATGAGGGGTTTGATATTGAGAAAATGAAATCCTGTGCTGAAATTTTTGTAGGGGTTCACGACTTCTCAAACTTTGCCAAGCTTGAGGAGGATAAAAACCCTATAAGAAAGATAGACAGGATTGAAATACTCCAAAGGGGAAACGTAATTACAGTTGAAATTGAGGGGGAGAGCTTTCTCTGGGAAATGGTGAGAAGGATTATAACGGCTCTCAAGCTCTGCGCCTCTGGCGCTCTCTCAATAGAAGAAGTGAAAAGAATGCTGAAAGAGGAAGTTGACAAAAAGCTCCCTCCTGCCCCTCCAGAAAACCTCGTCCTGTGGGAAGTTAAGTACAATAAGATATTCTTTGAAAAAGATCCTTATGCAGTTGAAAAGGCAAAAAGAGAATTCTTTGAGAGGTTTGCTCAACACTTAATAACAGCGAGCATTTTTGAAGACTGGTTCACTTCTTTATGAGCTTCTCGAGCTCCTTGTCATAGTATCTGCCATAGTACTGCCTCAAGGCTTTTTGTCTCTCTATGAAGTGAGTAAAGAGCAGTGGATCTTCATCTTTCACGTCAACTATAACAGCACCGCTCCCACCTTTAGGTCTTAGTGCTCTTCCTATTGTTTGAATCGTCATTATATCACTTTTCCCTCCGCCAGCTAGTATTATAGCGGAAATTTCTGGGATATCTACCCCTTCTTTCAATAGCGTAGAGACCAAAACGTTAATCTCGCCATTTTTGAACTTTTCAAAAATCTCCCACCTGTTTGGACTCTGAGAGCTCAAAAACTCGGCATTTATGCCCTTCTTCTTAAGCATCTCCACAAGGATCTTTCCGTGTTCAATCCTCTTAACGTCTATTAAGACACGATGGCCTTGTTTCGCAAGCTTATATGCAGTCTCAACTATAGCCTTGTTTCTCTCTTCATTTTCCATGATTATTTCTTCATAAAGTTCCTTGTAGCGATCTGCTAACGGCGGCATGAAGGACTCATATTCAATTACTTTAAACCTTGGCTTTGCCAGGAACTTTTCTTTTATCAGGTCTTCGGCTTTAACTTCATAGATTATTGGTCCTATCGCCCCTTCTATCTTTAGCTCTTCTCCTTTAATTCTCCTCCATGGAGTTGCAGAGAGACCAAACCTAAATCTCTGGGGGAGGCTTATTCCAAGTTCATAGAACTTTTCTGCGGCAGAAGTCCTGTGGCATTCATCAAACACAACCACCGCATATGGGAGCTGGAGCTTATCAACACCTCTAGAGAGAAGGGTTTGTATCATAGCCACCGTCACCGGCTTTTCTATCCAGTTGTTATCCCCTACAAGTCCGGGCTCAATTCCGAGAACTCGCCTTATATTCTCAGCCCACTGATAAAGAAGTTCCTTGGTGTGCACAACAACGAGGGCTGATAGGTTAAGCTCATAGATAATTCTCAGCCCTATTATTGTTTTTCCACTCCCCACGGGTAACGCTAAGACTCCCATACCGGATTTTAATGCTTTTTTAACGGCTTTTTCTTGATACTTTCTTAGCTTATACTCTTCGTTCCATGTTGCGTTTATCTCTATTCCTTCAATTTTTCTTTCGTCAATTACCCTAACCCTGTACCCTTTTGAGTTCAAAAGTTGCTTTACACGGGGAATTAACCCCACGGGAAAGGACTTTGTGTGAGGGTCGTATAGGCTCTCAGGCTTCTCCCATTTGCCGAAACTTTTTCGGTAAGTTAGCTCCTCATATATCATAAAGTATATCTTAGGATCAGCCTTCTCAATATACACCAGTGCAGATTTATCCGGGATTCTCAACACCACGGTCTTCATAGCAACTCAAAAGAAATTTTTGGAATTCCCCCTTTATAGCTCTTTCTCTATCATTTTGAAAAATATTCAAAAATAAACACAAAAAATGAAAACCTCCAAAAAGTTTATCACGATACAAGCAGAGTTTGAATGGGTGGTGTCATGATACGGGAGATATTAAACCAATTTCATGATGAGCTTATTATCGTTGAGAAGCCCGCTAGTAAAAAGTTTGAGATAACGAGCTATCTTCTTCAGCATAAAACTAAGCCCGTTCTGTTTAAAGATGTCGATGGATGGGAAGTTGCAGGCAACATATGGAGCACGCGGGAGAGAATAGCAAAGTACCTCGGCATAAAAAGGGAAGAGCTCATTCATTTCATAATGGAAGCTATAGAGAATCCTAGACCATATAAAGAGGCAAAAACTGCTGAATTTTTTAAGAACTCCACAAAAGATTTCTCCCTCAAAGAGTTGCCGGTTCCGCATTACTTTCCAAAGGATGGGGGGCAGTACTTTACCTCAGCAATCTACATAGCAAAGGACGAGAATGGATTTGTAAACCTTTCATATCACAGAACAATGGTGAGAGATGAAAAAACCGGGACTGTTAGGTTAGTTCCCAGGCATCTGTATGCAATGTGGAAGGATAAGGCAGAACACGGTGAAGAGCTTGATGTTAGAATAATTGTTGGCAATCCAATCCATATCCTCCTAGCGGCAGCGACAAGCCCGCCTTATGGAGTTAGTGAGCTCAGCATTGCGTCATCTATGAGCGAGATGGCATTTGGAAAGCCCTTAGAGGTTGTAGACCTCAATGGAATTCCGGTTCCAGTTGAAAGCGAATTTGTCTTCGAGGCAAAAATTTTGCCAGAGCTTGACAAAGAGGGGCCCTTTGTTGATATAACTGGGACATATGACATTGTAAGGGAGCAGCCCGTTGTGGTTTTTGAGAAGATGTACCACGTCGAAAAACCGATTTTCCATGCATTGCTTTCTAGCGGATATGAGCACTACATGCTCATGGGACTTCCCAAGGAGCCCCAGATATACAAGAGCGTTAAGCAGGTAGTTCCAAAGGTTCATGGCGTAAGGCTGACAGAAGGTGGATGCATGTGGCTCCACGCAGTTGTGAGTATAACAAAGCAACACGATGGAGATGGGAAAAATGCTATTTTGGCAGCATTTGCTGGACATCCAAGCCTAAAGCACGTGATAGTGGTTGATGAGGACATTAACATTTACGACGATAAAGAGATAGAATGGGCAGTAGCCACGAGATTTCAAGCGGATAAGGATTTAGTTGTGATTCCTAATGCGAGGGGAAGCTCTCTTGACCCCTCTGGGGAGAAGGGCTTAACTGCTAAATGGGGTATTGATGCTACAAAACCTTTAGGCAAAAAGAAAGAGTTTGAACGGGCTAGGCTTTGAGATTTTTATTTTTATTCAGAACTTTTTTATGTGTTAAATTTCAAATTTTATGGGGTGTTTGTTATGCACAGACACTTGAAGACTTTCTTCATACTCTTCCTCTTAACTTTCTCCACAATGTGCATAGGAAAAGAAACAACGCCCCAATCTTCAACTCCAGTACATACTGTGGCTGAGGAGAACGCCTATGAAGGGTGGCTGAAGAATGAAACAAAGTATTTTGCGATCTACTACCCTCCTGTTAAGGCAGAGGGGTTTAACTTCAATATAAGGTTTCTTCTAGTTGGGATTGATTACGTGTACGAAAGCTATGCAAAAGCCTTTGGAAAAGCTCCAGAAAAAATTGAGCTTTACATATATCCCTCCGAGGACGATCTAAAGTTTGACTACTCGACTGATCTCCCCTGGTATATAGAGGGAAACAAAATATTTACCTTTATTGAGAAGGACGCCAAAAGTCTTGACTACTACAACGTAGAAAGTGCACTGATAGCGTATTTAACCGGAAAAGTGAATGGGCTAACTTTTGTATTTCCTCTCCTGGGGGAACTCTACTTCAGGGGAGCCGATTACTCAGGGCTTTCCTTTGATGAGCTCTTGTCCTTGGTAGACAGCAGAGACGTTAGTAAGATTAAGGAACAAGAGGGGAGCATGGTTGACTTTGTGGCCTTTCTTGTCCACAAATATGGTGTTAATGAGGTATTGAGGCTTCTTGAAACCGATACTCCCTCCAAGATAATAAAAAGCCTCCCCAACGCTGAAGAAGAGTACAACGAGTTCATCAGATGGTTCTGGGGAGGCGGAATCTTAGAGGGCTCTTCCGAGCTTGAGGAGATGAATCTTACAGTAAGCGTTGATGAAGAAAGTGCATTTTTCTTGGCAAATGGAAGCTTCAAGGTTAAGTATACTAAGGAGTACTATCCGGTTTTCTTCAAGATGGTCTACCTTGACCTAAAAGCAATGAACACCCAGTATCTGCAGAGCTTCACTTTCCTGCTCCCCTATGAACGAAAAAATGTGTATGAGCTATCCTATATTGGAAACTTCAGCGTTCAGCCATTGACGTATGATGAGAACATTAACTACTTCCTCTCCGGGATGTTTATGACACCCAACCTGACCCTGCTTTTCGACTATTATTTGTTCCCAAAGCCTGCTGCTCAGCAACTTCCAAAAGGTGGAATAAAAGTAGTTAGCAAAAACACTCCCATAACTACAACGTTGCCGAGCCAAGCCGTATTCCTTGTGACTGGTAGATTTAAGACGTTTAAGGGCTTTGTAAACGGAACAGAAGTTGAGTTCTACTACACCAACGATGTGGAAAGCCCTGCAACTGTGTTTAAACAAAGTCTAAGCGCTTTCAACACTGCTTTGGAATGGTTTGAGCTTCCTTCCTCTAAGTTCAGAATCGTCTACACAAGAGGGCCTATCAAAGAACACATCTATCGGTCAAGGGACTTGCTCATCTATAAGCCTAAAAGCGGGTATCATGAGCTGTACTTTCTTTGGGGCTTATATTATAGCTGGCTTAACAGCTTCAAGATAAAGCCAAAAGATGCATGGGTTCCAAATAGTTTATTTTCCCTCTTAGAGGGAGTCGAGTTAAAGAGACTTGAAGATTACAGGAAAAGTGCGCTATATAGATATAAGGTCAATTTGAGGGATTTTCCAGAAGTTGGATATCCCTTAATTGAAGGTTACAGATACTTTTACAGCGACAAGTCATGGATGAAGAACTCAATGGTCTACAAAGGTTTCTTGACGTTTTACCTCCTCTACACTCAAGCGGGAGAGGAAGCGTTTAAAGATGCTTTGAGAGAATTTTCAAGAGAAGTAATCTTCAAGGAAGCAGATTTCGATGATTTTGCAGAACTCTTGGCTAAAAAATCAGGAGATGAGAAGGTCTTGCTGATCTGGAAAACTTGGACAACAAAGCCTGCACTTCCAAACCTCACAGTGCAAAATGTAGAGATAGTGAAAACCAATGACAATTACACCGTGAAGTTTACTCTGGTGGACAAAAATGGCTTTGCGTTTCCATTTAAAATCGGGGCAATAGGATGGCAAGGGCAGAGAACCGAAGTGGAAGGCTTTTACTATGGCGAACCTCAGAAGGTTGAGATTTCCCTTCCCGGAGAGCCAAAGGAGATTGTAATATACGGGGCTCCATTCCTCAGCAAGAACTTTGATGTGGAAGCGAATGGAACAAAAATAAGCGTTACGGTGTCCGGGAGTTGAATTTTTGTTTTTTTATAATTTCCCAAAATTTGCAGTTAAAATTGGAGAAAAAGGCAAGAAAAGGAAGGATCACTCTTTCATTGGCAGACCGTAGTCGAAGGAGTAGTAGACCTTCTGGAATTGCCTCCTGAACTCGAATACTTCCTTCTCTACCTTCTTTGGATCCTCCTTGTCAAGAAGGACTCTCCTCATGAATCTTGCTATCTCCTTCATGTCGTCTTCCATCATGCCAACTCTTGTCATCTCCTGCACACCGATTCTTAGACCGCTTGGGGTGTTGACCTTCTCAAGTGGATCCCATGGAAGGAGGTTCTTGTTGAGGATTATGCCCGCCTCCTCTAATAGCGGAGCAGCCCATCCTCCTCCGGCTTCGTGGAGCTCACTTACGTCCACGATAACCTGGTGGCTCTCCGTGTAGCCTTTGTCCTCTCCAATGACTTTGAATCCTTCCTCTGCAAGAGCCTCGGCTAGGGCTTTTGCGTTCTTTACGATCTGCTCAGCGTAGGCTTTACCAAATTCGAGCATCTCCGCAGCTGTAATGACTTTTCCAGCCATGTGGTGTAAGTGGTGGTTGCTCAGAACACCTGGGAAGATTGCCCATTGCAGTTTTGCCGTGTCTTCCCCAAGGTCCTTGTAGAGTATTACACCACCTTGTGGGCCTGGGAAGGTCTTGTGTGTTGAGGAAGTTACAACATCGGCTCCTTCTCTAAGTGGGTCTTGGAACTTTCCTCCCGCTATTAATCCCAAAACGTGGGCTGCGTCATACATTACATAAGCGCCAACTTCTTTAGCCACTGGAGCAAGCTCCTTAACTGGGTGTGGGAACGGGAACAATGAACCACCGAAGACAACTATCTTGGGTTCGAGCTCTCTAATCATTTGGGCTGCCTTGTCAACATCGATGTTAAATTCTTCGTTATCAAAAGGCCATGTGTGAACCTCCAATCCCCTCATACCAGCTGCTCCAAAGGGCATGTGGCTTATGTGCCCACCGTGGGAGGTATGGAGAACAATAGCCCTATCGCCCGCATTTGTTAGTCCAAAAAATGCAGCTTGGTTTGCGTTAGTTCCAGAGATTGGTCTTAGATCTGCGAAATCGCTCTTGAAGAGTTTGCAGAAGAGGTCAACTCCTATAAGTTCAACTTCATCGACGTACTTACATCCCTGATAATACCTCTGTCTTGGCCATCCTTCGGCGTATTTGTGCATAAAACCGCTTGCCACAGCCCTTGTAACGCTTGGGGAAGTCACGTTTTCACTTGCAATCAAATTTATTGTTGATGCTCTCCACTTTTCGTGCATCTCAACAAATTCCAAAACCTTGTCTCTATACATCTGGTAGCTCATGATATCACCCCAGTGCTTTCTTGCATGTGATATTTTACATCCATGTAATTTAAATCTTGCCGTTAGAATACCTTTAAAAATTTCAAGGGGGAATTAGAAAGCGATGTCCTATGATGGAGGAAGCTGCCAAATTGATAGCCCATTCCCGATTTTTAATAGCTTTTACCGGAGCTGGAATAAGTGCAGAAAGCGGAATACCAACTTTTAGAGACAAAGGCGGTCTGTGGGAGAAGTATAGAGTGGAGGAGGTAGCTACCCCAGAGGCGTTTAGAAGAAATCCCAGACTTGTATGGGAGTTTTACAAGATGAGAATGAGGCTTATGGAGGAGGCAAAGCCTAACAGGGCTCATTTGGCATTGGCAGAGCTTGAGAAAATGGGTCTTTTAAAAGCTGTCATAACTCAAAACATTGACAACCTCCACAGAGAAGCTGGAAACAAAAACGTTGTAGAGCTTCATGGGAACATTTATCGAGTTAAGTGCACCAGCTGTGCTTATAGGGAAAATCTCCTTGACTCAGGAAGGCTTGAGGAGTTCTTGGAAGAAGAGGGCTTACCCAAATGCCCGGAGTGCGGTTCCCTCTTAAGGCCGGATGTTGTCTGGTTTGGGGAACCTCTCCCTCAAGAAGCCCTTCAAAAAGCCTTTAAGCTTGCCGAAAGGGCTGACGTTTGTTTGGTCATTGGGACGAGCGGTCAAGTGTTTCCTGCGGCGTATGTGCCTTACATTGTAAAAGAGAACGGAGGGTATGTGATAGAGATCAATCCAAAGGAAAGTGGCATAACTCCGATAGCGGATATCTTTCTGAAAGGGTTTGCTGGAGAGACAATGGAACATCTGATACTGTCAGGATAAGCAGTGAGGCGTCAGGTTTAAATCCCAGACACTACCACAGAAAAAGAAAGGGGGGAAACATGCAAGCTGAAACCATTATTCACTGGATGGTTTCAGCCTTAAAACCTTTTCGCCGAAACAAAA